>DASUUK010000063.1 GCA_036374135.1 Euzebyales bacterium | reverse complement strand
GCCATCACGGACCCCACCGCGACGGTCATCGCGAAGTCGAAGCTGGACATCTTGGAGAAGCTGCGCAGCCCGGTGATCCTCGTGGCGACCAGCACGGCGACGAAGACCCCCACGGTCGAGGCCAGCACCACTCCCACCGTGCGCCAGGGGATCAACAGCCACTCGACGGTCATCACGTGCTCCTCCTCACTGAGGCGTCGATGTCGCGGGCGCCGCACCCACTGAGCATGCACGCCACCGTGCCCGGACACGCGTGGGGTGCAACGGCGACGCCGCTGCATGCGCCGTCAGCTCCGCCCGGGGGACGGCGGGCGGCGGACGCCCGATGCCGGCACGCGGCAGCGGCGTACTGGGCGGCGTCACTCGCCGTGACGGGACCGCAGCCGGCCGTCCTCGACGTCCGCCTCCGCATGGGCCTGTGCCCAGCGCTCGACATCGTCGATCCCCTGGTCGCGGTCGACGGTCGTGACGATCAGCAGGTCGCCCGCCCGGAGGCGGGTGGCCCCGCGCGGGACGACCACGTCAACGTCGCGGACGACCGCCGCGACGAGCGCGCCGTCGGGCGCCGGCACCTCGCGGAGCCCCCGCCCGTGCAGGGGCGAGCCTTCGGGCACGAGCACCTCGACCACGTCGAGGCCGGTGCCCTCCAGCGGCAGCGCGTCGGCGATGACGTCGGCCGGGGTCCGCTCGGCGGCGATGCCGAGGGCCCTGATCACCGGGACGGCCGACAGGCCCTGCACCAGTGCCGACGTCAGCACGACGAAGAAGACGACGTCGAAGATGAGCCCCGCTTCGGCGATGCCAGCCGACGCGGCGAAGGTGGCGAGCACGATCGGCACCGCGCCGCGCATGCCCAGCCACGCCACGACCGCGATGCCGCGGGCCGAGAAGCCCATTGGCGCCAGCGTGACTGCGCAGGCCAATGGGCGCGCCACGAGGATCAGCAGCGCCGCCACCCCGAGTGCCGTCAGCGCGACGGCCGGCAGCTGCGACGGGAACACCAGCAGGCCGAGCAGCAGGAACAGGCCGACCTCCGCGCCGTTGGCCAGGGCCGTGTGGAACGTGCGCAGCGCCGACCGCCGCCGCGGCACGTCGGCGGCCAGGACGATCCCGGCGACGTACACCGCCAGGAAGCCCGAGGCGCCGACCGCCACGGCCAGCCCGTAGGTCACCCCGGCGGTCGCCAGCGCCAGCACCGGGTACAGGCCGGCCGCGCCCAGCTCCACCCGGCGCAGGGTCACGGCGGCGAGCCAGCCGCCGGCCCAGCCCAGCGCAGCGCCGCCGATCAGCTGCAGCGCACCGAAGGCGAGCCACGCGGTCGTGCTGGCGGGAAGGCCCCAGGCCGACAACAGGCCGACGGTGAGCAGCACGGCAACGGGATCGTTCGCACCCGACTCGACCTTGAGCACCGCGGACAGCCGCTCGGGCAGGGCGCCCGACGGAGCAGCTCGAACACGGCCGCGGCGTCGGTCGAGGCGACGATCGCCCCGACGAGCCAGGCGACGCGACTGGGCAGGCCCAGCAACCAGACGGCGCCCAAGGCGGTGACGCCCGCGGTGAGCGCGACGCCGACGGTCGCCAGTGCGAGCCCCGGTGCGGCGCCGCGGCGCAGCTGGGGGAGATCGGTGGTCAACCCGCCCTCGAACAGGATGACGACCAGCGCGAGCACGCCGAGGCTCTGCACGACAACGGGATCGCTGGGGCTGACCCAGTCGAGCCCGTCGTCGCCGATCAGCATGCCCAGGGCCAGGAACAGCAGCGCGCCGGGTACCTGCAGGCGCGCCCCGAGCGCGGCCGCGAGCACCCCACCGGTCAGCAGCCCGGCTCCGACCAGCAGCGGCCCGTCGATCGACAGGCCCGCGTCGAGCGCCTCGCACGCCGCCGGGTCGGTCGATCCCGTGACCGACGCCAGCACGTAGGCGAGGACGACGGTGCCGGCCAACAGCAGCGCCACCGCACCGAGCACCCGTCGGACCGCCAGCCGGCGCTCGGCGAGCGGGTCGGCGCGACCGGCGCCGCGTCCGAGCAGCGCGTGCGCCAGCGTGGCGGACGTCAGCCCCAGGAGCACGGCGACGGTCAGCCGCCAGCCCCGCGTCAGCACCAGCCCCGGCGTGAGCGGGCCCAGTGCCGCGACCAACACGGCCGTGACGACGAGGGCGACCCCGAGCTTGACGGGTGCAGCACCTGTCGCAGCGCCCAGGCGAGCTCGCCCGCGATCAGGCGCCGCAGCGGCACGTGCGACGATGCGCGTCGCCTCGACCGCGCCTGCGATCCGACGTCAGCAGGCTCGTCCACCAGGGTCTCACCCAACCGAGCCTACGCCGCCCCACCCACCGATACGGCCCGCCCACCTCCGCCCCCCGCGCACCTCTGACACGGCGGTGAGCACGACGACCTTGGCGTCGTCGAGGCGGAAGTCGCCGGCTCGGCGCCTCGTGGTGCGGTGAATGCTCGCCGTCATGGCGCGCAGAGACGTGCGCAGGCCGCCGGGCCGGTAAGCTGCCGCTCCATGACGGAGCCAAACGACACCGAAGCCACGACATCGCTCGTCGACGGGAACCGTTCGTACAGCGAGACGTTCGACGCCGGCCACACACCAAAGCTGCCCGCGCGTGGGTTGTTCGTGCTCACGTGCATGGACGCGCGCGTCGATCCCCTGCGACTGCTCGGCCTCGAGCTCGGCGACGCGCACATTATGCGCAACGCCGGCGGGCGCGTGTCCGATGACGCAGTGCGGTCGCTGGTCGTGTCGTCCGCTTTGCAGGGCACGCGCGAGGTGGCGGTCATCCACCACACCGACTGCGGTCTGGGAGCGACGACGGACGAACAGATGCGGGCGGACCTGGCGGCGCGCGGCGTCGACGTGGGAAACCTGTGGATCGGCGCGTTCGACGACGTCGACGACAGCGTGCGGGACGATGTCGCCACACTGCGCGCCTCGCTGGCGGGCGCCGAGGTCACGGTGACCGGATACGTGTACGACGTGCGCACGGGCGCCCTGCGCGAGGTCGACGGCGCCTGAGGCCGCCGCGGCCCGGCGACCGGACGCGCTGTCTACGATGTCACCTCGCGAACCGCCGGGACGGAGCCGACCGTTGAAGCTGGGAATCAACCTCGGGTACTCGGGCGCAAGGATGGGCGAGATCCTGCCCCTGGTGCGTCATGCGGACCGCATCGGCATCGACTCGGTGTGGGCGGCCGAAGCCTACGGTTCCGACGCGGTGACGGTGCTGGCGTACCTGGCGGGCCAGACCGACCGGATCGTGCTGGGGTCGGCGATCCTGCAGATGCCGGCCCGCACACCCGCCAACACCGCGATGACGGCGATGACGCTCGACGCGCTGTCGGGTGGACGGCTCATCCTCGGTCTGGGCGTGTCAGGTCCGCAGGTCGTCGAGGGCTGGCACGGCGTTCCGTACGGCAGTCCGCTCACGCGGACACGTGAGTACGTCGAGATCGTCCGCCGAGCGGTTGCGCGTGAGGAACCGTTGACCTTCGACGGCGACATCTACCAGATCCCCTACACGGGCGACGACGCGACCGGGCTCGGCAAGCCGTTGAAGTCGATCATGCATCCGGTGCGTGGCCGCATCCCCATCTACCTCGCCGCGATCGGTCCGCGCAACGTGGCGCTGACCGCCGAGATCGCCGACGGATGGATGCCGATCTTCTACGCGCCCGAGTACGGGGACGCGTTCGACGAGCACCTGCGCGAAGGCTACGCGGCGGGTGACCGTCAGTCGGGTGACTGCGACATCGCCGTCACCGTGTCGGTGGCCGCCGGCGACGACGTGGCCGCGTGCCGCGACCGCCTGCGCCCCCAACTGGCGCTCTATGTGGGCGGCATGGGGTCGCGTGACCGCAACTTCTACAAGGACCTCGCGGTCCGCTACGGCTACGAGCAGGAGGCGAACGCGATCCAGGACGCCTACCTGGACGGACACCGCGACGAGGCCGTCGCCGCCGTACCCGACGGGTTGATCGACGACGTCTGCCTCGTCGGTCCGGTCGACCGCATCATCGACCGCCTTGACGCCTGGAAGGCGTCGCACGTCGACACGCTCATCCTCGGCACCGACCAACCCGAGGTCCTGCAGGCGCTGCGCGACGCCGTGGACTAGCGCTCTGATCGTAGCGGCCGCCCCAGCCGCCGCTGGTGCGGTGTTCGTCGCTCAGCTGACCTGGTTGCCGTCCTCGTCGATCAGGACGACCTCGGCGCTGGTGTCAGACAGCGCCTCGGCGATGGATCCGTCGGTCAGCTTCGCGAGCATGCCGCCCTCGTCGGTGGCCTTCCTGGGGAAGACGATGGTCGTCGGCCGGTAGCGGCGCACGGCGTCTGTCAGCGCCTGCGCGCCGGTGTTGACCGCGAGGTGGGCGCGCGCTGGCATGCCACGGTCCCGGATCTCGACGACCTGGTCGGCGAGGTAGGCGCGCCCCATCTCGCGCAGCGTCTCCGGCTCGAGCTCGGAGTCAGGGCTGACCGCATCGCCCTCGTCGGACCACGGTCCCGACGGGTAGGGGTTCGTGAGCTTGCTCTCGCTGGTGCGGTCGTACAAGATGACACCAGCGTCCGCCTTGGCTGCACGCTCGACACCGGCCTCGCGGGTCACGGTGTAGGTCATGTCGCTGCCGTCATCGGTCGCCACGAGATACCAGGCGGTTGGGTCGTCAGACATCTGCAGCCTTTGCGGGAGAGAGACGGGGATCCATCGTGTGGGGCGATGTCGTCCCACGGGTCGAAGCCTAGCGTCCGCCCGTTCGGATCGAGGAGCACCGATGGAGTCCACAGGCACGCGCCGGTCGGCCGACGTCAGCGAAGGACCACGACGGGCGCCTGCGCGCGCCATGCTGCGTGCCGTCGGCATGACCGAGGACGACTTCGGCAAGTTCCAGGTCGGCGTCGCGACGTCATGGAACGAGGTCACACCGTGCAACCTGCCGTTGCGCCGGTTGGCGGGGCAGGCCAAGCAGGGCATCCGCGAGGCGGGCGGTTTCCCGCTCGAGTTCAACACGATCGCGATCTCCGACGGCATCGCGATGGGCCACGAGGGCATGCGCGCGTCGCTTGTGTCGCGGGAGGTCATCGCCGACTCGGTCGAGACGGTCATGCACGCCGAGCGCTTCGACGGCATGGTCACCTTCGCCGGCTGCGACAAATCCCTGCCCGGCATGGTGATGGCCGCGGCCAGGCTGGACGTGCCGTCGGTCTTCCTCTACGGCGGCACGATCCTGCTCGGCAGCTACAAGGGCCGCAGCGTCGACATCAAGGACGTGTTCGAGGCGGTGGGGGCGCACGCCGCCGGATCGATCGACGACGACGAGTTGCACGGCATCGAATCCGCTGCATGCCCCACCGAGGGCTCGTGTGCGGGGATGTACACCGCCAACACCATGGCGGCGGCGGTCGAGGCGCTGGGCATGAGCCTGCCGGGATCCGCGTCACCGCCCGCGGTCGACGCCCGCCGTGAGCACCTCGCCGTGCGCTCGGGCCGCGCCGTGATGTCGCTGCTCGAGGCCGGTGTCCGACCGCGGCAGATCATCACACGCGAGTCACTCGAGAACGCGATCGCCGTCGTGATGGCCGTCGGCGGATCGACGAACGCCGTACTGCACCTGCTCGCGATCGCCCACGAGGCGCGGGTCGAGCTCGGGCTCGAGGACTTCGACCGCATCGGTCGGCGCGTGCCGCACATCGTGGACTCGCGCCCGCACGGTCGGTTCGCGATGAGCGAGATCGACCGCGCCGGCGGCGTGCCGGCCGTGCTGCGCGCGCTGCTCGACGCCGATCTGCTGCACGGCGACTGCCTGACCGTCACCGGCGGGACCCTCGCCGAGAACCTCGACGCGCTGGCCGACGTGCCGGCGCCGGACGGCAACGTGATCCGCGACCTGGACGACCCGATCCACGCGGACGGCGGCCTCGCCGTGCTGCGCGGGTCGCTGGCTCCCGACGGCGCCATCGTCAAGATCGCCGGCCTCGACGACGAGACGTTCACCGGTACGGCGCGCGTGTTCGACGGCGAGCAGGCCGCGATGGACTACGTCCTGGACGGCAGGTTGGAGTCCGGCGACGTGCTGATCGTGCGCTACGAGGGCCCCAAGGGCGGGCCCGGGATGCGCGAGATGCTCGCGGTCACGGCTGCGGTCAAGGGCGCGGGCCACGGCAACGACGTCGCTCTGATCACCGACGGACGCTTCTCGGGTGCAACCCACGGGCTGTGCGTGGGACACGTCGCGCCCGAGGCGGTTGACGGTGGGCCCATCGCGTTGGTCGGGCACGGCGACCGGATCGTGCTCGACGTGCCCGCGCGCCGCCTCGACCTCGAGGTCGCCGACGACGAGCTCGAGCAGCGTCGGCGGACGCTCACGCACCCGGAGCCCCGCTACACGACCGGCGTGCTCGCCAAGTACGCGCGGGTGGTGTCCGGCGCCGAGGTCGGCGCGGTCACCGGCTGACGCCGGCAGGTCGACCCGCGCGGCGCGCGCCTAGTTCCCCAGCACGCGCCGCAGCTGGCGCTCGATCTCCCGGCCGACCGTCTGCGTGTCGCCGACCAGGATCCCTCCGGTGTCGGGCGATGCCGACGAGATCATGTAGTCGACGACCTCGCCGTCCACGCCGCGCCCGTTGGTCAGCAGCACCGGCGCGTGCCGCCGCTCGCCGGCGTACGCTGCGGCGACCGAGGCGGTCGCGATCTCGTCGCGGTTCACCAGCGCGTACGCCGACGGGATGGCGAAGAAGTGCTCGGCCACGGCCACGGACACCCGGCTCGGGGTCCCGCCCGCATGGCGCTCCACGGCGACGCCGGACAGCTGTGCGACCTGCTGCTGCACCGCATCGGACACAGCCTCGGTCGAGCCGGCGATGTGAACCCGCGCGATGTCCGTCTCCCGGAGGAACCCGCGCGCCTCGGCACTGAGCTCGTCGGTCGCCGTGAAGATCAACGGCCAGTCGTTGGCGGCGGCGACCGCCACCATGGGCAGCGCCTCGTCCAGCGCGTCCAGGCCCGCGAGGACGGCCGTGCGTGAACGGCCGGCGCGCTCCATCTCGAGCCCGGCGACGCGTGCGGTGGTCAACGCGTCGCGTCCGGCGACGCGGCGGATCTCGTGGCTGCCGGCGCGCTCGCGCACGAGCTCGTCCGGCAGCGACGCCTGATCGCCGACCAGAGTGATCGAACCGCCCGCGCTGAGCACGCGCGACAACTCGCCGTTGACACGCCGCTCGAGCTGGGATCCGCCGCGGGTCAGCAGCACCGAGCCGTGCGCGGCGCCCGCCATGACCGAGGCGAGCATCGCGTCCTCAGGCGCGTCTGTGGCGGCGAGGAACACGCTGTCGGCCGATCCACGCGTCGGGAACGCCGATCGGCTGAACTTGATGGCCATGGTCGCACGGGTCGGGGCCATCACACGTTCGATCGCGGGTGCGTCCTGCGGATCCGGCCGCATGCGCCACCATGACGTGAGCATCTGCGCGCCCGCGGTCGAGAACGAGAAGTGGACGTGGTTGACGTGGCACGAGTCGTAGGACGCTGCGGAGTTGCACGCGTAGGGCCGCCATCCGGCGTCGGCCTGGCTGGCGCTGAAGATCTGGCGGTCCCAGATCATGTACATGAGCCCGAAGCGGCGGAACAGCGCGTGGCGGTTGCCCTCGTCGTCGGTGGCCAGCAGCTTGGCCAACGCGTCCTCGGCGGCCGCACGCTGCTGGGGGTTGGCAACGCTCACCGACCAGTCGAAGGCCCGGCCCTCCTTGTGCTCGCTGGTCCCCCGCACGCCGCACTCACGGCTGATCCCGGACCAGCCACTGACCGGGTAGGCCTCGAGCAGCAGCTTGGCGAACGCCACGACGCCCGGCTTGGGCGTCGGGTCACAGGTGCCCTGGGGCTCGTACGACGCGTACGGGTCGACGGGCGGCACCTGCGCCTCCTCGGCCGCCCGCGCCGGCAACACCCCGACGAGTAGCAGCAGGGCGATGATGGCGGCACCCACCACGGTGGCTCCGCCGTATGTCGTCCGGTCCCGCACTCCTGCTCCCATGCGACGTCACCACCGTACGGTAGGCGCGCTCCGGACGCAGTCAAGGGCCAGATGCGTAAGCATTGGCTCACATCGGGTGGTCGTTCTCTGGCGACATCACGCCCCGACGACGAGGTCGGCGGTCACGTCGTCGATCGTGGCGGCGCCGCACAGCGTCATCGCCCGCGCGAGCTCGTCACGCAGGCCCTCGAGCACGGCGCGGACTCCGGCGCTGCCGTCGACGGCCAGACCCCACAACACCGGACGGCCCACCAACACACCGTGCGCGCCCAGCGCGAGCGCCTTGAGCACATCGGTGCCGCGCCGGATGCCGCCGTCGACGTAGACCTCGGCGGCATCGCCCACCGCGGCCGCTACCTCGGCCAGCGCGGTCGGCGGCGCCACCGCCGTGTCCAGCTGCCGGCCGCCGTGGTTCGAGACGATCACGCCTGCGACGCCGGCGCGCACGCACGCGACCGCATCGTCGGCCCTGACCACGCCCTTGACCAGCACGGGCAACGACGACCAGGAGATGATCTCCCGCAGGTCGTCGAGCGTCAGCGCGACGTGGCGGTCGTACACCCTGGGTGTGCCGTCGCCGTGCGGTGTCAGGTGCGCGAGCTCGACCCGCTCGTCGAGGCGGAGTGTCTCGTGGCGGCGCCGGCCCAGTGTGGGAACGTCGACGGTCACCACAAGCGCCCGGCATCCACTCGCCACCGCGCGTTCCACCAGCTCGCGCGCCGGCTCGAGGCTTCCCCGCACGTACAACTGGAACCACCGGACGGCGGTCGGCGCCGCGCCGGCGACGTCCTCCATCGTGCGCGACGACATCGTGGAGATGACGTAGACAGCGCGCGCCGCCGCGGCGCCGGCCGCGGTCGCGCGCTCGGCATCGGGGTGGGCCAGCTCGTGCGCGGCCGTCGGCGCGATCCCGATCGGGGCGGCGACGCCGGACCCCATGAGCGTCGCGGTCGTGTCGACGGCGCCCACGCCGCGCAGCACTCTGGGCCGCAGCCGCAGGTGCTGCCAGGAACGCTCGTTGTCCGTCAGCGTCACCTCGTCGTCGGCGCCGCCGGCGAAGAAGCGGAACACGTCCGTGTCCAGCCGGTCACGGGCGATCCGCTCGAAGTCAGAGCCGTCCATGTCCGGCGACGCTAGCGCATATGTCTGTCCCCGGTCGGGTAGCCGTCAGGCAGGACGATCAGGAGAGGACCATGGGCATGAGTGAGAACGTCGAAGAGGGCACGGGACGCATGAAGGAAGCCGCCGGCTCCATCCTCGGTGAGGACGAACTGAAGGAGGAGGGTCGGGCGCAGCAGGACAAGGCGCAGGCTCAGCAGAAGGCCGAGGAGGCCGAGCGCGAGGCCGTCGAGGCGCGCAAGGAGGCCGCGGCGCACGAGACCCGCGAGGAGCGCGCCTGACCTGTACCGTCCACGACGTCCCGCACCGTCCGGTGCGGGGCGTCACTGGTCGTGAGGAGCCTGATGTGACGGGCGAGACGCATGAGCGGTGGGCTCGGTCCGCGCTCGTGGTGTCGGCCGACGTGCAGGCGCACCTGCAGCATGCCGGGCGGTCCCCGGCTGACGCTGTGGTGCTCGACCTCGCTGACGTCGATGCGCCCGGCAAGGACATCGCGCGACAGGCGGTCGTCGATACGCTCGCGGCGAGTGACCTCGGCGGCCGCCTGGTGAGCGTCCGCATCAACCCGATCGACACGATGTGGGCGTACCGCGACGTCATCGACGTGGTGGAACGCATCGGGGACTTCGTTGACCGCATCGCGGTTCCCGACGTCGGCGGTCCGGTCGACGTCCAGTTCGTCGAGCTGCTGCTGCGCATGATCGAGGAGCGGATCGACCTGGGGCACACGATCATGCTCGAGGCCGAGGTTGCCTCTCCGGCCGGACTGTCACTGCTGTCGGAGATCACTCTCGCCAGCGACCGGCTCGAGACGCTCGTGCTCGACGAAGTGGGACTCACCGAGGCGCTGGACATCACGCCTCGGACAGGCGCGCTGTCGGCAGCGGTCCGTCCACAGGTTGCGGTCGCGGCACACGCGACCGGGTTGCAGCCGGTCGTCCGGGTCGACGCGACGGAGGACGGTGCCTACCGGACCGCGATCACGGCGGCGCGAACGCTCGGCTACGGCGGTGCCAGGTGCGCCAGACCCCGGCAGGTCGAGATCGCAAACGATGTGTTCTCCGTCGTCGACGCGGGATGATGCGATGTGGCCCACGCCGCGCTCGGACCTGGGCTCTGCGACGACGGGTGTCGGCCTGAGCGACGGTGAATGGTGACCGACGTGACGCCGTGGCTGCGGGACCTCTTCCGCGCCTTTCTTCGCGGTGCGTGCTGCGGCGCAAGGGGGCAGGTCACGTCGGCCAACGCCGTGTTCGAGCTCCGGTAGCCGGGATCTCATCCAATGGTCCACAAGTCTGCGATTCGGGCTGTTCCTGAAGCATTGCCGGCGGCTAGGATCACCTGACCGCCGACGAACCAGGCAACGATGTGCTCTTGAGGCGCGCTTCGAGTTCGATCGGCACCGTGCTGCGCACCTCTCTGATCGTGCGGTTCCAGAACTGGCGCGACGAGCGCTTCGGCGGGCGTCCTCTGCGGTCGGTGCTGATCGTGACCGGCATGATCGTCGTGATCGCCGCGGTGCTGGCGCTGGTCGACGACGCGGTCATCATCCTGCCCAGCGCCTGGCTGCTCATCCTCGTCGGTGTCGGCGCCCTGCTGGGCGGCTGGCGCGTCGGCATGCTCACGGCGGTCGTCGGCGCGTTCGCGCTGTGGGCCATCGTCATGGAGCGCAACGCCGCGGCGGGTCTGCCGTTCGTCCGCACGGTCGGCGCGATCGTGCAGTTCCTGATCGTCGGCACCGGTGTGTCGATCGCCATCGGCGCGATGGACCGGTCGATCCGCGAGATGCGGCGGGCTGCGCAGGCGGTGGAGCACAGCGAGCGGCATGCGCTGCAGGTGACCCACAAGCTGCAGCAGGCGATCATCCCCGCCGATCCACCACCGATCCCCCAACTGGAGGTCGCCGCGCGGTACCTGCCGGCCGACGCGTCAGAGGTGGGTGGGGACTTCTACGACTGGTACCAGATGTCCGAGGACAGCTGGTGCCTGCAGATCGGCGACGTGTGCGGCAAGGGTCCCTCGGCCGCGTCCCGCGCGCTACTCGCCCGCTACACACTGCGTACGGCAGCACTGCTCGATGGTGATCCCACGCGGATGCTCTACGCCCTCAACTCGGCGATCCTCGCCGAGGGCGACGACCGCTACTGCACCGCCGCGGTGCTGCGGTTGACGCTCGCCGCGACAGTGCAGGCCGATCTGGCCCTCGGCGGGCACCCGCACGCGCTGGTCCTGCGCGGTGACGACGTCCGGCCGTTCGGCCGGGAGGGCTCGCTCGTCGGACTGTTCCCCGACATCGAGATCCACTGCGACCGGATGGACCTGCTGCCGGGCGACCGCCTGTTCGTCTACACCGATGGCGTGACGGACCGCCCCGCGGCGCCGATCGACGACGTCGCACTCCACCGCATGCTGCGTGAGCTCAGCCCGCTCGCGGTACCCGACTTCGCCACCGAGCTCGAACGCCGCCTGCTGGCCTCCCCCGCCGGCCGCGACGACATCGCATTCGTGCTGATCGGCGTGCCGCCGGTCTAGCTTCCGCGGCCGGTCGTGGAGTGTCAGGCGGCGTCGACCAGGCCCGCTGCCTCCTCGAAGTCGTCCAGGGAGGGGCGCACCGTCACGGTCGGCGTCGCTGGGACGGCGTCCACCGTCTTGAGGCCGTTGCCGCTGATCACCGCCACCGTGCGAGCCGAGCGGTCCAACGCACCCGATGCCGCCAGCGAGCGCAGGGCGGCGACGGTCACCCCACCGGCGGTCTCGGCGAAGACGCCCTCGGTGCGTGCCAGCAACCGCATGCCCTCGGCGATCTCATCGTCGGCCGCCGCCGCCATGCCACCGTCGGTGCGGCGCGCGACGGAGATGGCCGGGCCCCCGTCGGCCGGGTTGCCGATGGCCAGCGACTTGGCGATCGTGTCCGGCTTGACGGGCGTGGGCTCGTCCTCGCCGGCGGCGAACGCCGCCGCGATCGGCGAGCATCCCTGCGCCTGCGCGCCGAACATCGCCCACGGCGCGTCATCGACCAGACCGGTGCGGACCAGTTCGCGGAACGCCTTGTCGATCTTGACCATCATCGAGCCCGACGCCATCGGCGCGATGACCTGCGCGGGCAACACCCAACCCAACTGCTCGGCGATCTCGAACCCGATCGTCTTGGAGCCCTCGGCGTAGAACGGCCGCATGTTGACGTTGACGAACGCCCACTCGTACTCGTCGGCCACCTCGCTGCACAGCCGGCTGACGTCGTCGTAGTTGCCCTTGACGGCCACGAGGTTGGGCCCGTAGACGGCGCTGGCCAGCACCTTGGTCTGCTCGAGGTCGTGGGGGATGAACACGTACGCGTCGAGGTCGGCCGCCGCCGCGTGCGCCGCGACCGAGTTCGCCAGGTTGCCGGTCGACGCACACGCCACCGTCGTGAACCCGAACGCCCTGGCCGCCGTCAACGCCACGGTCACGACCCGATCCTTGAACGACCAGGTCGGATTGACGGTGTCGTTCTTCAGCCACAGGTCGTCCAGGCCCAGCGCTGCGCCCAACCGCGGGGCGCGGACCAGCGGCGTCAACCCGCCACCCAGCCACACCGGGTCGATCGGATCATCGGTCGGCACCGGCAGCAGCGGGCGGTAGCGCCACAGGCTGTCGGGACCGGCTGCGATCGCATCACGGCTGACGTCGGATGCGAGCGCGTCGTAGTCGTACACGGCCTCATACGGGCCGAAGCACCGGTCGCAGACATGCGCCGGCGCGATCGCTGCTTCGCTGCCACAGCCTCGACAGCGCAGGGCGGAGAGATAGGTCACCGCGTCGTCCTTCCACTGGGTGCGTTGAGGTCGCGCGGAGGGAGGACGAGCGTATGCGGCCATCTTCCCCCCGAGGGGGCCGGAGTTCGCACCTCGGTCACCAGTCGTGACCCGGTTGCGGCGGCGTCGTCGGGCCGGTCCCTCAGCCGCTCTGGATGGCTATCCAAGAGTCCGCCGTCGCCGACGTGGCGACGGAGGCCGCGCCACTGTACTCATCGGTCGTGCGCTGTGCCGCGACAGCCCCACGCCGCCGACACGCGCCCCGTCGCGTCAACCGCCCTCTGGCTCGGCAACCTTCGCATCGGCCGCCCGCGTCTCAGCGCCCCTCGCGTCCGCCGCCCGCGCCTCGGCGACCTTCGCCTCGGCGGCGCTCGGCTCGGTCACCTGCGCGTCGGCGCCCCGTGGGTCGGGCGCCCGTGGGTCGGTGGGCGTCGGCCCGTGACGACCGTCGGGGTCGCGCGGACCCGTCGCACCCGTCCGCGGCCGCAGCGGCGCGTGCCTGCTCCACGACGTTCCTCGGCGCCGCCCCGGCGGGTCGACGGACGCCGTGTCCGCCCATGGCACCCGTGTCTCCCAGAAGTGCCGTACCAGGACGCTGCCTGCGGCCACCGACGGCACGGCCACCAGCAGACCCAGCACGCCGTAGACGGTGCCGGCGATCACCAGCGACAACAGCACCACGAGCGGATGGACCTGCACGTTGCGGCCCATGACCAACGGTGAGATCAACTGGTTGTCGAGCTGCTGCACCACGAGCAGCACCAGCAGCACCAGCGCGGCCAGGCCGATCCCGTCGCTCACGAGCGCGATCGACACGCCGAGAACGCCTGCGACGAACGGTCCCAGCAGCGGGATCACGTTGGTCAGTCCAGCCGTCACCCCGACGAGCAACCAGAACGGCAGACCGACCGCCGCGAGTCCGATCGACGCCGCGACCCCGACGAACAATGCCACCAGCAGCTGTCCGCGGATGAAGCCACCCACCACATCGTGCAGCTTGGTCGCGACCTCGCTCGCCTCCGCCCTGTGTTCGGGTGGCATCAACGAACGGGTCCAGCGGCGCAGCCGGGGCAGGTCGACCAGGACGTAGAACGCCACGACCGGGCCGAGGGTGAACACGAGGACCACCTGCAGCAGGCCAAGCGCGAGCCCCGACAGGCCACCGAGCAGGCTACCGAGCGCCGGCAGCGCGCCGCCCTGCAACGCCTGCTCGATGTTGGCCTGCAGTGCTGCGCCGTCGACCGCGTCACCGATCGGGACATCGACGCCGAGCGGTGCGAGCCGACGGTCCAGGTCGTCACCCAGCGCGGCGAGCAGATCGGGGAGGCGTTCGACGAACGTCTCGAGCTGCTGGGTCAGCAACGGCGCGAGGACGGCACCGAGCACCGACAGCAACAGCACCGCCGCCAGGTACGACAGCAGGGTGCTCACCCAGCGCGGCAGGCCCCTCCGCTCGAAGCTCGCGACGACGGGCGAGAGCAGGTAGACGATCACGGTGGCCAGCAGCAGCGGTGGGATCACCACGGTCAGTGGGCGGGCGAGCATGCGCCACAGCACCCAGACCAGGACGACGACCCCCACCGCGAGCCAGACGCGATAGGCCGCTCGTTGCACCGGGCCTGCGGGCGCGCTCATCGTGATCGCATGGTAGCCCGTGGGGGGTGGGTAGACCCGGGATGCCACGCCAACCGGGGGAACCCCAGATGATCAACGCCACCGTCCGCGACCAGAACGACAGCGAGTGGACACTCGCCGACCACGTCGACGACGCGGGGATGGTGCTGGTCACGTTGCGCGGCGACTGGTGACCGTACTGCAACTGCCAGCTGGTCAGCTTGGCACAGCGCTATGACGAGTTCCTGGCAGCCGGCGCGCGCATCGCCGGTGTGAGCGTCGACGCTCCCGCACGCAACGCCGCGATGATCACCAAGCTCCGGCTGCCGTTCGCGATGCTGTCGGATCCCGACGGCACGCAGATGCTGCGGCCGCTGGACGCGTGGAACCCGGGCTCGAGTCGGGGCGACATCGGCAGGCCAGGGGTGTTCGTGTTCGATCCCGAGGGCACCGAGCGGATCCGCCAGGTGGGACGCGACTTCGCGGACCGCATCACCGAGGACGAACTGCTCGCGCATGTCAGTGGGCTCGGGCTGCCACCCACCGGGCAGCCGACGCTCGACCACGTCGACCCCCAACCCGGCGATGATGCGATGCCGGTGAGGGCGCTGCTGCCGTACGCCCGCGGCGCGAAGTTCGCGGCCAAGGCCATGGGTCTGCGCCACCCGGCAGCCGCTGAGGACTCGAAGCGGTATGTCGCGCAGATGGACCGCTACATGGAGGCCGTCCGCAAGCTCCGGGCCGAGACCGGCGGGTAGCACCGCCCCGGAACGAACGTCGCGGCCGACCGGATAGGATCGTGTGCCGCCCCGTGCCCTCGGCGACACGCGAGGTGGACTACCATCTCTGGCGCATGCCGGCCACCGGGACGTCCGGAGGCTGGGCGCGCTCACGCGACTCCACCGTGCGGGCGTCGGCGGGGCAATGACGACGATCGGGAGCCTCCAGGACGTGGCTGGGTTGCCGCAGCCGGGCGACATCTGGACCGACCGGTACGAGATCACGACCGTGCTGGGCCGCGGTGGGTTCGGTCGTGTCTACCGCGCCTGGGACCGCCTGCTCGAACGGGACGTCGCGATCAAGATGCTGCGCCCGTCAGAGGACTTCACGCCGACCGAGCAGCGACGCTTCCGGCGTGAGACGAACATCGCGGCGAGCCTCGATCACCCCAACATCGTGACGGTCTACGACGGCGGCGACCGGGACGGTCTGCTGTACCTGGTCATGCGGTTCGTGGCCGGACGCGATCTGCGGTACGAGCTCGAGGACGGCGCGCTGGCCCAGCGGCGCGCGGTTTCGGTCATCCGCCAGATCGGGTCGGCGCTCGACCACGCCCACGCCAGAGGGCTGGTGCACCGCGACATCAAGCCCGGCAACATCCTGTGCCTGGCCGACACCGACACCGTCTACCTCGCCGACTTCGGCATCAGCCGACCGATCGATCAGACGACCGACAACCCCGTGACCCAGGGACTGGCGCCGGCGACGCTGGCCTATGCGGCGCCCGAGCAGATGCGCACGGGCGCACGGATCGACGGTCGCACCGACGTGTACGCGCTGGGGTGTGTGCTGTTCGAGTGCGTCACGGGACGCAAGCCGTTCGAGGGCGATCTGGCGGCCATGGTCAACGCCCACCTCAACGAGGCCCCGCCCAGGGTGTCCGAGGTGCGCGCGGACCTGTCCTCCGCCTGGGATGGGGTGATCGCCACGGCGATGGCCAAGGACTCCGCGCGGCGGTACCGGCGGTGCGCCGCACTCACCGCAGCCGCGGAGGACGTGCTGGCGAGATCACCGACAGCGGCCGCGCAGCCATCCGCCGCCAGGCGACCTCCCGCCGCCGGGGCGGTGCCGCCGGCCGGGCAGCCAGGTGGACCGCCCGAATCCCGCGAGGGGCGGACCCGGCGGTTCGAGCGCGCAGAGGTGCGCACCCAGGTCGTGCGACCACAGGACCACACGACGACCGGCACGTCCTCGGATGAGCTCCCGCCGACCACGGTCCCGTCGACCGGTGAGGCGGCCGCATCCACGGCGGTCGTCGGCGACCGTGCAGAACTCGGCGACCGTGCAGAACTCGGCGACCGTGCAGACCTCGGCGACCGCGCCGACCTCGGCGACCGTGCGGACGGCGTGGACCGCCCCGCGGACGGGTCAGCGGACCGGGCCGACGCGCCGCCCACGGACGCGGGCGCACGTGCATCCGGCGCTGACGAGGGCGCACGCCCACCCGGGCGCGCTGGAGCACCGCAGCCGGCCGGCACCGCCGCCCGCCGGCGGCCCACGGATCGCGACGTCGGTGACACCGGCCGCAGTGACGGGCTCGGTGGGCACGCGGTCGTCGTCGTGGTCGTCGGCATGCTGCTGGTGCTCGGTCTCATCTGGGCGATGGTGCGGGGCGGCGACCTCGACCCGGGTGGTTCCGCGTCCCGTGGGGCCGACACGGCCGACGGGGCCGCACTGGATGCCGACCAGCGCGAACTGCTCGATGCCCTGGGTGTGTACGACGCGCAGGCCTGCCGGCCACCGACCCGGGATCCGCTCGCCGGTGAGCAGGTGGCGATCTCATGTGCGGAGGACGCACAGACACCGACCCGGGTCGTGTTCCGTCGCTTCGGCTCGACGACCGAACGCGATGACGCGTTCGACGCACTGGCCCGCTCGGCTGGTGACGGAGACTGCCGCGTCGACCGGCGGGCGACCCACGCCTATGCCGGCAGTGCCGGATCGGGCCGCGTCGTGTGCGCTGTCGACAGCAGCACCGCGGGTCTTTCCTGGACCGTGCCGGACGCGCCGTTGATGGGCAGTGCCCGTCTCGACGACCCTGACGCGGCAGATCAGCTGTACGCCTGGTGGAGCGATGTCGTGCAGCGCTCCGACCGCTGAGCCGACGCCGCTCCCGGTCGCGGTCAGCGCGTCAGTTCGTCGAGCGCCAGGTCGCCGTGCAGCAGCGATCGCGCGATCATGCGCACGCGCACCTGGTGGCGGCGCGCGTAGCCGCGGATCAGCTCGAACGCGTCGGTCGGCTCGACGCCCGCGAGCGCGGACACGTAGCCCTTGGCCTGCTCGATCAGCACGCGGCTGTTGAGCGCCTCCTGCAACTGACGGGTCAGCAGGTCCTGCTGTGCGATGTCCCGGGCGTTGAGGAGGTAGGTCGTCCCGACATCGGCGAAGACGCCACCGACCTCGATCTGGTCGTCCGAGAAGGGACCGGGCTCGTCGTTGTACAGGTTGAGCGCCCCGATGACCTGCTGGTCAAGACGCATCGGGAAGCTGTAGACCGCCGCCATCCCCGCCTCGAGTGCCCGCGGTCCGAAGTTGGGGAACCGCGGATCCGAGCGCAGGTCGTCGGCCAGCACGATCTCACTCGTCCGGTAGGCGAGCAGGCACGGTCCCTCATCGAGGTCGACCTGCAGCGCCTCGAGCTTGTGCAGGACCTCGTTGTTGGTCGAGCAGAACCGCAGTGCTCCGGCCGCGTCGGCCAACATGACGCCGGCGCCCGCGACGTCGAGCACCGCCGTGATGTCGGCCCCGAGCTGCTCGAGGACGTCATCGAGGTCGTACTTGTCGACCAGGGTGCCGGCGAACCGCTCGAGCACCTTCCAGAATCCGCGGTGATCGACGCCCTGCGTGGGCGACGCGTCGCTCATCACCTGCTGGGCCATGTGTGCTGTGCCTCCGTTCTCCCCTGCCTGACCCATGCGCCCTCCCGCCTGACCCGTACTGTACCGAGCACACCGACCGGACGGCATTCCGGCGGCGCGGCCGAGGTGCGTCCGCACCATTCGGCGACATGTCTTCCACGGGTGCATGTGCAGCACGACCGTGGGTACTCCCCACCCTGACGATCGCAGGCCCCAGAACCCGCGGTCGCATCCCGGGCCCCCCAGACCTCGGCGCCCATCCGTCCCTTCCGCACGGTTTGGAGCGCCGATGGACACCTCGCACGCATCACGGCCCCACGAGCACGACGAGCGTGGCCGACGCGCAGACCGCCCCGGCCAGATCGGGTCCCGCGGCTTCATGGACGTCGCCAAACGGGTGATGGCCGAGGTCAAGGCCGACCATGTGCCCGTCGTCGCCGCCGGTTGCGCGTTCTACGCCTGGGTGGCTCTGATCCCCGCACTCATCGCGCTGATCATGATCTACGGACTGGTCGCGTCCGACGCGACGATCCAGGACCAGATCGCCCGCGCGACGGCGTCGATGTCAGAGGACGTCGCAGGCGTCATTTCGGACCCGATCCGGTCGGCCACCGGGATGGACGGCCTGGGCGTCGGCGCCCTGCTCGCGTTGGG
The DNA here is from genome assembly GCA_036374135.1 of Euzebyales bacterium. Taxonomy (NCBI): domain Bacteria; kingdom Bacillati; phylum Actinomycetota; class Nitriliruptoria; order Euzebyales; species Euzebyales bacterium. Next base: position 19,283 of record DASUUK010000063.1, on the reverse strand, counting down.
CGGTGTGCTGTGGAGCGCATCGGGTGGGGTCGACGGACTCATCAAGGGCATCAACATCGCCTACGACGAGGAGCAGCGCTCGTTCCCGCGGCGGCGCGGACTGGCACTGCTGCTCACCCTTGGAGCGATCGTCTTCGTCGTCCTGGCCGTCAGCCTGATGGGCGTCGTGCCCGTCCTGCTCGAGCAGGTCGCACCCGGCCCGGTCGCGGCGATCGCCGGTCAGATCGCGAGCTTCGTGCTGCTCGCCGCGCTGATGATGGGTGCGCTCGCCGTGCTCTACAAGGTCGCTCCACACCGTGAGGACCCGAAGCTCCGGTGGGTCAGCTGGGGCGCGGTCATCGCGACGGTGCTGTGGACCATCGGCTCGGTCGGGTTCTTCTTCTTCGTCGACAACTTCGGTTCCTACAACGAGACCTACGGCGCGTTGGCGGGGGTGATCGTGCTCAACCTCTGGCTGCTGCTGACGATGTTCGTGATCCTGCTGGGCGCCGAGATCAACTCGGAGCTCGAACACCAGACCGCCCGGGACACCACGACCGGTCAGCCGGCGGCGATGGGCGAGCGTGGCGCCCGCAAAGCCGACCGACTCGGCGAGCCGGCCGCGCAGAAGGAGTAGACGTCATGGAGCTGTGGATGTGGATCGCATTGGCCGTAATCGCGCTGGTGATCGTGGCGCTCGTGGTGGGCTTCGCTCGTGGCCGTGACCGCCGGCGGTTGCGGAAGCGGTTCGGGCCCGAGTACGAGCGGACGGTCAAGCGCCGTGACTCGAAGGATGCGGCGCACGACGAGCTCGAGCGTCGTCTGGAGCGACACGAGAGCTACCAGCTGCGCAGCCTGGACGACGACGAACGTGAGCGGTACGTCGCCCGCTGGCGAGAGCTGCAGCGGACGTTCACGAGGCAGCCGGCAACCGGCCTGCTCGAAGCTGACGAGGTGACCACGCACCTGCTGGCCGACGTCGGCTACCCGACGGACAGCTTCGCGCAGCAGGCGGCTGACCTGTCGGTGGCCCACGCGGACGTCGTCGACGACTACCGCGAGGCGCGCGCCGTGACGCACGACGTGCGCGGCGGCAGAGCCGGAACCGAGGAGATCCGCGTCGCGCTGCTGCGCTACCGCAAGGTGTTCGAACGTGTCGCCGAGGCGTCCGTGATTGACGACGAGGAGGAGGTGTCATGACCTCGACATCGACCGACGGATCATCCACCCTGCTGGCCGACGACGACCGGGCAGGGCTCCGCGAGCGGTGGAGACACATCGTCGAGCGCTTCGTCGACGACCCGAGGGCGGCGGTGCGCGCGGCGGACGAGCTGATCACCGACGTCATCGATCAGATCCGGTTGTCGCTGGATCGACGTCGTGTTGCCGCGGGCGACGACGGACCGGATCCGGACGACGCGACGACGGAGCAGCTGCGCGAAGCGCTCCACCGCTACGAGCGGCTGTTCGAGCAACTGACCGACGTGCCGGCGCCGGACGCCTGGCACGACCGCCCGGACTGATCCTGACGTCGCACCGGTGCTGGTGGTGGCCCCCGCACCGGGACGATCCGTCGCAACCCGCTCCCCTGTCCCCGGAGCGTCCGCCCGACGACGGGCGGACTGGCCACCGGAGCATGTCGCGCCGACGGCGCGACGCCGCTCCCCACACGACCCCGGTCGGCCCGACAGGTCCGGACCGGGAAGGCCGGCAGCCCGCCGGCGGCCCCGGGACGACGCACATCGTGCCGGACTAACCGAGACAGCACGAAGGAGCAACTGATGAGCGACCAACGATCGACATCGTCGGGCGGGTACGCCAACGACGTCGCCCGCCGGGAGGGTGAGCACCTCAAGGGCAGCGCCCGCGATGCGGCGGCCACCGTCGGCGACACCGCGGCACAGCACGGGCAACGCCTCAAGCGTGACGCCCGCGAGCACGCGCGCGGCGTCGCGCGGAATGCACAGCGCCAGCTGCGCGGCCACGCGCAGGAGGAGACACAGCGGGCGGGCGCGGCGCTGAGCACCGCCGGCGACCAACTGCGCGCCCTCGCCCAGGGACGCGTCGACGACGCGGGCGTGCTCGGTGACTACGTCGACCAGGCCGCGGACGCGGTCAACCGCTGGGCACACACCGTCCAGGACCGCGGTCTCGACGGGCTGCTCGATGACCTGCGCTCGTTCGGGCGGCGCCGCCCGGGCATGTTCCTCGCCGGCGCGCTCGCCGCCGGTGTCGTCGTGGGCCGGTTCGGACGCAACGCGGCGCAGGAGCTCGGCGACGAGACCGGGGCGCGGCGGTCGGGCGAGGCTGCGCCTGCGATGCCAGACAGGGACGACGCCGACGGGGAACGCCTGCGGGCGGCGTCGGAGCACAAGGATCGTCACGTGACCGGCCGGGATGACGCCGCGTGGACGCCGGTCGGAGGGCTCGCGGACACCGGAGCGCATGACGCCACCGACACTCCCGACCCGGTCACCCACCCGTCCGTCGAACCGCGGCCGACCGACGAGCGCGCCGCGTCCGACGATGTGATCATCGGCTACGCCACCGACGACAGCGCGGTCGTGACCGGAGTGGACGACGGACCGTCCGACACCGACCGGCGGCGGGCCGAGCGGACGCCCGGCGAACACCCACGCGACGAGCAGGCGCCAGCCCACCAGGACCCGGCGCACCGGCCGATCGACGTCGAGCAGGGCCGGTCGCGATGAGTGGTCCCGTTCCCCGCGAACCGTCCGAGCCGGCACGCGCGGTGCCGGAGTACCCGGACGAACGACCGCGCACGCCGGTCGAGGGGTCGCACACAGGGCACGTCAAGACGAGCGATCCGTACGCGCCGCGCGAGCCGGACGCCGGCCTGCCGGAGCTGATCTCGCGGCTGACCGACCAGTCGTCGACGCTGTTCCGTCAGGAGATCGAGCTGGCCAAGACCGAGCTGAAGCAGGAGATCCGCACCGCCGGCCGGGCGGGCGGCCTCATCGGCGGCGCAGCGCTGGCGGGCTTGTTCGCTCTGCTGCTGTTGTCGTTCGCCGTCGCCTGGGCGCTCGGAGACATCGGCGCATTGAACCCCGCGCTCGGCTTCCTGATCGTCGGCCTCGTCTACGCCGTCGTCGCAGGCGTGCTCGCGATGCAGGGTCGCAGCACTGCCGAGGACGTCGACCCGTCACTGCCACACACCACCGAATCACTCAAGGAGGACGCCCGATGGGCCAGGAACCAACCCCGATGACCCCACCACCCCCCGCCGACGCCGCCGACGCCGACGACCTGCGCGCCCGCGAGGCCGCCGCGCGTCGTGAGCACCTGGCGGAGCGCCGCGACGACCCGGAGGCCATCCGCCGGGACATCGCCCACACCCGCCGCGACATGGAGGGCACGATCGAGGCCATCAACGACCGCGTGAACCCCTCGCGCGTCTACGAGCGCCGCAGCGGTCGCGCGCGTCAGCGGTGGAACCGCCTGAAGTCGTCGATCATGGGGTCCGACGACAGCTCATGGTCCACGGACCCGTCGAGCTCGTGGGCCGACCGCACCCCCGATGTCGACGTCTCGGGGCGCGCCCGGCAGGCCAAGGCGGCGATCAGCGACGCACCGGACGCCACGAAGCGGCGGACCCGCGGCAACCCCCTGACCGCGGGCATGATCGCCTTCGGCGTCGGCGCGTTGATCGGCGGCGCGCTGCCCGAGTCCGAGGCGGAACGCCGCGTGGTCGGCGAGGCCGACCGCCACCTCGACATCGAGGGAACCAGACAGCGCCTGACCGATCGCGCACAGCAGGTCGGCGACGATGTCCGGTCGTCCGCGCAGGAGGCCGCGCAGGACCTGAAGGGATCGGCGCAGGACGCGGCGCACGACGTCCGGGACGACGCGCGTCGCGAGGGCGAGCGCGTCCGCGAGGACGCGCAGCAGGCCGGTCGACGAGCGCGGCACGAGAGCTGAGGTCGCCAGGTCGGCAACACGGCGAGGAGCACCACGATGCGGTTCGACGGCACCAGGTCGTGGACCTGATGCGCGCTCGTGGTGAGCCGGGCGACCCCGACGGGCCGAAAAGGCGCGCCACCAGCTGCCCGACACGATCGGGACGGTCGACCCGTAGCACCGCGACATGTTGGAGCGTCTCGGCATCGACCCCGGCCGACCTGGTGAACAAGCTGGCCGGCGGCACCGTCGGGCTGTAGAAACGAGCGGCAACGCCCGGACCGGCGCTGACGTCGCCGGTCCGGGTGCTGCGGGTGCCCATCGCTCAACATCTGCCGTGGGCCCTTGCCAGAGCATCGACCCCGGACCGGAGCAACGCATGGGACTGCCCGACATCGACGCGAACGGCAACCTGCCCCCGGGCCGCCACGACGCCACGGTGGATGAGGTCCGTGCCACCTTCGTCGACCCGTTCGTCGGCTCACACACACGGCGGGCGATCTTCGACTGGTGGACCGAGCTGCGCGACGCGCTGCGCGAGCTCGGGGCGTTCGAGGCCCATTGGCTGGCCGGGAGCTTCGTCACCGACAAAGCCCAGCCCAACGACCTCGATCTCATCACCGTCATCGACGGCGCGGCGTTCGACGAGATGCCGCGGCACCGGCGTCAGGTGATGCGGTCCATGGTGGCTGGTCACGTGACCGAGGAACTGTGGCGGTGCGACAACTACCCGGTGGTCCGCTACCCCGACGGTGATGCCGGCCAGGTGCCCGCGCGCGCCGTCGCGACCATGTGGGAGGCCCACTTCGGAACCGACCGCGACGGCAACACGCGCGGGTTCGTCGTGGTGCAGGCATGAACACTCCCGCGGCAGAGCTGTACGAGGCCATCGCCCACATCGACGAGGCGCTCGAGCCCTTCACGGGTCCGCAGGTCGAGGAGCGGCCCGGGCTGCGGTGGATGCACCGGACGCTGCAGCAGCGCCGCGACCACATCCTGAGCAGGATCGCCCGGACCGAACGGTCCACGCTCACCGTCCGTGTGCGGACCGCCGCGGGCTCGTCGGCGGTGCCGGCCGTCGTGGTGTCGTCGGTGCTCGACCGCGTGCAGCAGGCCCTGTACGAGGCGTCGACGACCGTGTCGTGGCCGGACGGCCTCGACGATGCCGCACGGCGGGATGCCGTGACGCTCGTCGTGGGCGACGCGGCGGCGGAAGAGGACGAGTGGGCCGTGGAACTGCATCGACCCGTCGGGCCGTTCAGCGCCCAGCCCCTCACGGCTGACGGCGGTGCGCTTGCGGTCGACGCGGCGCTGGCAGCGCTGCTCCGCGCGGTCGAGCCGGCGCCGGGCGCGTTGGGCACGCTCGTGCTGGACCACGGCCTGTCGATCGATCTGGCGACGGCCCCCGCCACCGGCGAGGCCGCAGCGGCGTCGATCGACCGTCACACCCTCCGCTCCGGGGAGTAGCCGCGTGGCCACTGACCCGCCGCTCGGCGCGGCCGACTGCGAGCGCATCCGACCCGGTCCGATCGCCCAGCCGGCGAACACGATCAGCGCGGCGTTGCTGGCGGCGACGGGTGCGTGGATCGCCCGCCACAACCGCCACCACCGCCATGCGTGGCTGGTCGGCGGCACGGTGGCCGGCGCCGGCGTCGGCAGCGTCGCCTACCACGGGCCGGGCGGGCGCCTCGGCGGATGGGCCCACGACGCCACCATCGCTGCGATGCTGGGCGTGATCTGCCTGGAGGACGTCTCAGAGGTGCGACCGGACCTGGCACGCGTTGCGACCGCGGTGTACGCGGTCGCCATCGCCGGCATCAGCGCGCTGCTGGCCACGCGACCTACCAGCATCCGCGCCGTGTCGGCGTTGCTGGCGGGGGCGGCAACGGTCGCGGAGATCTCCGCCCGGCGGGTGGCGCGCGGCGACACCGCCAGGTCGCACCGCGTCGCCGAGGCGCTCATGACCGCGGCGCTCGTGGCGTACGCCGCGGGGCGCACAGGAGCGCCGACGTGCCGTCCCGACAGTTGGATCCAGCCGCACGGACTGTGGCACAACCTGTCCGGCGCGGCCATTGCCGCATGGGCGCACGCGGCGCTGAAGAAGCGTTGACGGTGGCAGCGGGCCGTCCACTGGTCGACATGGCGCTCGACGGTGTCGCGTGGCTGGTCAGCCACGGCCTGTTCCGCACGGTCGACGTGATCGGCAGGTCGCGGATCCCCGACGACCGCCCCCGTGTGATCGTCGCCAACCACTTCAACGGCCTGGTCGACGCCGTGCTGCTGGCGGTCATCTGCCGCGGCGTGCCACGCTTCGTGGCCAAGGCCACGCTGTGGCACTCGGTGCTGGTACGACCGCTGCTGGCGCTGGCCGGACTCGTGCCGGTCAGGCGCCCCGGCGACCATCCCGGCGGGCCTGTGGACAATGCCGCGTTGTTCGGCCGCGCGCACGACCTGCTCCGCCAGCGCGGGATGCTGGCCATCTTCCCCGAGGGCACGACCCACGACCGGCTCGAACTGCAGCGTGTCCGCACCGGAGCCGCCCGCATCGCGCTCGGCGCGTACGACGCCGGTGTCGACGGCGTCACGATCGTGCCGATCGGCCTGACGTTCGACGACAAGCTGGCGCTGCGCTCCCGGGTGCTGGCCCGCGTGGGCGACCCGATCGACATCGACCGCTGGCTGGCCGCGCGCGACGATGCGGATGGCGTCCACGACGTGGACGAGCACCCGACCGTGCGCGCGCTGACCGAGCAGATCCGCCGTCGCCTGAGCGAGACCACCCCCCGGTACGACGACGTGCTCGAGCGCGCCATGCTCAACCGGGCGGCCGACGTGCGACTGCGCACCGATCTGACGTCGCCCGATCAGATCGTGTCGCTCGCCCGCCGCGAGTCGCTCGCGCAGGCGATCGCCGATGCGCCCGCGTCGGCACGGCGGGACGTGATGGACGCGCTCGGCACGTACCAGGTGCAACTGGATCTGCTACGGCTACGTGACGACCTGCTGGTGCCACGCGTCGATGCCGCGTTCCTGCTGCGGCGTGCGTTGGGGCTCACGGCTTACCTCGTGCTGCTCGGCGTGGTCGTGGTGGCGGGCGTGGCCGTCAACCTGGTACCGACCGTCCTGACCGCCGTGGCGGGGCGCCGACCAGCGGTTCCGGTGACCAAGGGCACGGTGCGCGTCCTGACCGCCCTGTTCGTGTACCCGCTCGCCTGGCTGCTCGTCGCGATCGCGGCACCGGTGACCGGGTTGTGGCCGACGCTGGCGGTCTTCCTGGCGTGCCCGGTCGCTGGCGCTGTGGCGGTGGGTGGCCTCGAACGGGTGATCGCGCTCGCCCGCGCGTGGACGGGGTGGATGGGCCTGCGCAACACGCGCGGGCTGCTCGACCGCGTGCTGACCACCCGTCGCCGGGTCTGCGAACAGGTCGACGTGGCCGCGGCGCAGCGCCCGTGACCGCCGAGGGACGACGTCGGCATGCGCGCCATCCGCGGGTCGGACCACCGCGGTCGCCTACGTGTCGCGGGGTCAGGCCCCGCGACAGGTGTCGGCGGTGGCACACGCCAGTTCCACGTTCACGGCCCGGCGGACGCCTGCACCGAGCGGTCCCCGGTCCATCCCGACGTGCGGATCGCGGCGATCAGCTCATCACGGTCCATCGTCGACCGCATCGCGATGTCCAGGTCCCGCGCGATCGCGTAGAGCTGACGCGCCGACTGCTCGTCCAGATCGTCGTCGGGCGGCGCGAGGTCGGAGATCTCGCCGGTCGGCAACTCGTCGCCGTGCTCCAGCCATGCGCGCCAGTAGCCGGCGAGGCGCTCGGAGAACGTCGCCGGAGGCTCGACGTACAGCCGCGACCCGAGGCGCCACGCGCGTTGCTGCAGATCCTCGCGCACGACATCGACGACCGCTGTGGTCTCGCGCAGCACCTCGTCGCCTCCGAAGGCGTCCACGTCCGCGCGCATCTGCTCGAGCAGCACGGCGAGGTCGTGGTCGTCGCCGAGGGCGTCGGACAGGTCGTGCAGTCGCCCGGTCAGGGGCCGGAGCACGCTCGGCGCCGCGTCGCGCAGCAGCCGAACGTGGTACCAGGTGTACTTGACCCGCTTGCGCCACTGGTGGAGCAGCTCGTCGGTCGGGGTGAACATGCTGTCGCGCAGGCGGTCTCGTCCCCGCCGGTAGGTCTTGGCGATCCCGTCGCGGATGACGTCGACGTCGTCGGTCAACGGCCATTCATCGATGCCGTGGCGTCCGGCCGCGAGCAGGTCGCGGGCACGCAGGATCCGGTCGTCGACGGCTGTCCCGTCACTGTCCACCGCCCCGCTCCCAGTGGTGCCGGTCGTCGTCCTCACCGCCGCGGACGCCGCGTCGGCACGGGCCGCGAGCTCGGCCCGCACATGCCGCAACGCGTCAGTGCTGTCGGGACGGCGGTCGCCTACGGCCGCGACGAGATCATCAAACGTCGCGAGCAGCGCGTGCGCGTCGCGGATCGAGGCCAGCTCACGCGCGGCATCACGGAACGTGACGTTCGCCTCCGTGTAGACGTCGCCCATGCCGGGGCGCACCAGGCGGATGAGCCCGCGCAGCATCTTGCAGTTCTTGCGGACCTGGTGGACCGACTCCTCGATCTCCTCCCCCGGGTCGTCGAGCAGGTCCAGCGCCTCGTCCACGAGCTCGCGGGCGATGCGGCGGACGCCGACGGGCAATGACTCGTCACGTTGCAACCGGTAGGCCATGGTGTCGTCGTACCCGCTGTCGGCCGCGGTGTCACCACGACCACGTGATCGGGCGATGAACACGTGACATCGGTCGCCGTACGAGGGTCCGTCCACCTCCGCACTCGCCGGGGCTATGCTCGCCGACCGGACGTCGACACGATGGCAGCGGCGCCATCCGCACCCGTCCGGACGGCAGGCGCCGCAGGACGGGACGTGGGATGAGCAACGACACGATCCTCTGGGGCATCGTCGGTCCCGGGCGCATCGCCGCCAGGGTCGCCGAGGATCTGGCCGTGAACGAGGGCGGGCGGCTGCACGCGGTCGGCTCGCGGTCCATCGACCGCGCCCGCGCGTTCGCGGACGAGCACGGCGCCGCCGTGGCCCACGGGTCGTATGGCGAGCTGCTGGCCGACCCCGACGTCGACGTGGTCTACATCGCCACGCCGCACCGTCAGCACCACGCACTCGCTCTGGCTGCCGCGGCCGAGGGCAAGCACCTGCTGGTCGAGAAGGCGTTCGCGTGCACGCTGGCCGGCACGAGCAGGGTCATCGGCGCCGTCCGCGACGCCGGGGTGTTCTGCATGGAGGCCATGTGGACCCGGTTCCAGCCGGCCGTCGTGAGGCTGCGCGACCTGCTGGCCGACGGGGCGATCGGCGAGGTCCACAGCGTGCGGGCCGACTTCGGCCGGCGCACACGGTTCGACCCGGACGACCGGCTGTGGGATGCCGCGCAGGGGGGCGGCGCGCTGCTCGACCTGGGCGTGTACCCGGTGTCGTTCATCCAGTCGGTGCTGGGTGGCACGCCCGCGGAGCTGCACGTGGCAGGACGCACCGCACCCAACGGCGTCGACGCCGACGCCACGGTCACGTGGCACACGTCGGACGGCCGTGCCGGCATCGGCCAGTGCTCGCTGTCCGGTCCGCTGACCGGCACGGCCGCCGTGTTCGGCGCCGACGGGTGGATCGAGGTGCCGGCCCCGTTCCATCACCCCGACCGCATCGTCGTGCACCGCGTGCGGGGACAGGACGACATCGACGCCGAGACGGTGGATGCTCCAGCGACCGGGAACGGCTACTCCCACGAGCTCGACGAGGTCCACCGCTGCCTGCGCGCGGGGGTGACTGAGAGCCCGACCATGCCGCTGGACGACACGGTCGCCGTGATGTCGGTCCTCGAGCAGGCCCTGCACGCCCTGGGCGTCCACTTCGACGAGGGCGCGGTACCCATCTGACCGACCGCCGGGGCGCCATACTGGTGCGGCAGCGACAGGTCGGCACGACGATGCGACGGATGGCGGCGTTGACGATCGTGGCGGTGATGGTCGTCGCCTGTTCGGACAGCGGCGCCGCGCCGGTCGAGACCCCCGTCGGCCGGCGGTCCGATCCACCGCCGTTGACCCTCTACGTCAGCAACCAGAGCTACGCCGAGCCCGAGGTCGGCGTCACGGTCACGGTCGACGGCGAGGTCGTCGTCGACGAACGCTTCCCCGTCAGGGACCAGCACCATGTGGTCCCGTTCACGGTCTACATCGATCCGGGTGACCACACGCTGACCGCGACGTCCGACTCCGGCACCGAACACACCGTCGAGTTCACGGTCCCCGACGACGCGCCGTGGTGGGCCGCCGTCCTGTACTGGTGGTATCCCGAGGACGGACCGCCGGAGTTCACGGTCGACATCAGCGACGAGCCGATCAGCTTCGGCTGATCCTGGCGGCGCCGCGGGCTGATCCACCGGTCGGGTGTCGCCGCCCGGCCAGTGCTGCCGCGCTCCACGGCGTGCCGCACGCCCTGCGCCCGCATCGTCGAACCCGCACGCGACCGCAAAGGCCGCAAAGGCCGACATTCCACCGTGCCCGCGACATCAGGCGCACCTCCGGCCCGGCGTCGAGGAGCTCACGATGCGACTGACAACAGCCGTACCCACGCGTGCGTCCCGACGGGCGTGCTGGCGGTACTGGCAGCACTGACGATGCTGCTGGTGGTCACGGCGCCCGGCGCGGCGACGGCGGGCGTCCCGGGAGATCGCTTCGGCTGCCAGCTGCGACGACCCGCGGCGACAGTGCTGCACCCGTGAGCTGATGCGTGCGGCGACGGTGATCGACGACCATGCGGGCGGGCCACTGGTCACGGCTGCGGTGGGCCCGGTGGCTGACTGAGCGCTATCAGATGACCACGACGACACGAAGCGCGCCGCGGTTGGCGCCGCCGCCACCACCACCTTCGGGCAGCGGTGCCGGGACGAGCAGCTCGACGGTGCCATGATCGCGGATGTCGTCGACCGTCAGATCGACGAGCCAGACGAGTCGACCAGCGACGGTGAGGTCGTCGACCACCGCTGGACCGGAGGTGCTCGCCAACGCCACCGCCGTCCAGCGCCGGCCGCCGATGTCGAGCACGACGTCCTCGGGCCGGATCTCCCGCCGCAGGCCGGTCGTGTTGTCGAAGATCGCGTCGACCGCCACCACGGTGGCGATGTCGCGGGTCATCTCGGCGCACGCCGGCATGTCCGCCGGCGCATCGTCCGGACACCACCGCTCGGGCAGGATCAGCGACAGCCGCTCGAGGGAGACCCCCACGCCGCCACGCACCGCCTGCGTGCCGAGCGAGCCTGCCGTGATCCGCCAGTCGATCGCCCGCGTCAGACTCGGCTGCGGCCGCCCCGCGGGCGCCGTGGACGAGCCGAACGACGCGTCGCCGCCGGCATCGGCCACCGCACGGGTCGGGGCGGACACGACGAGCTGTTCGGCGTCATCCGCGCCCGCGCAGGCGGCGACGACGGTGCCGAGCGCGACCACCGCGACCAACGACCTGCGCACGTGGGCCACCCTCCCGGTAGCGGACGTCAACGGTAACAGCGGGATGGCGGCCATGTAGTGACGGTCGTGCACGGGGGAGTCCACGCGGTGGTTGCGACCTCACGGGGCGGGTGTCACTCGCCGGGGCCGGTGTCACTCGCCGGGGCCGGTGTCACTCGGCGGGGCGGGTGTCACTCGGCGGGGCGGGTGTCACTCGCCGGGGGTGGGTGTCGCTCGGCGGGGCGGGTGTCGTTTGACCGGAAAACGGGGTGAAAGGGCAACCACCGCGTGATTCGTGCAGGCTCAGGCGGGACGGGTGGCCGACGGCGCGAGCAGGGTCGCCAGGTCCGCCGCCACACGCCCCGCGTCAGCGGGATCGAGTGAGGCCGCGGTGATGCGTATGGCCGGATCGGCCGACAGTCGGAACGGTTCGCCCGCCCGCACCGCCCAGCCGGCGCGCTGCATCCCGGCGACGACCGCGCCCTCCTCGGGCACCGGGACCCACACGTTGAGACCGGATCGACCGCTGGCGTCCAGGCCGACCGCGCCCAGCGCGGCGACGAGCGCGTCTCGGCGGCGTGTGTAGGTCGCGGCGGCGCGGTCCAACAGGTCCGCAACGTTCGGGTCGGTCAGCAGGTGCGCGGCCAAGCGCTGCAGGATGGTGCTGACCCAGCCGGGCCCCAGACGCTGGCGGCCTTCGACCCGTGCGACCGTGTGGCGGTCACCGGCCAGCACCGCCAGCCGCAGATCGGGGCCCAGCGACTTCGCCATCGACCGCACGACCGCCCACCGGTCACGACCACCCGTGAGCGTGTGGTATGCCGCACCGGCGACGATGCCGGCGTGGTCATCCTCGATCACCAACACGACGGGGTGCGCGGCGAGCACCGTGCGCAGCTCCGCCGCCCGGTCGGCGTCGAACGCCGCCCCGCGTGGGTTGTGCGCGCGAGGGGTCACGAGCACTGCGGCAACGCCCTCGCGCAGGGCCGCAGCCAGGCGATCGGGCGACATCCCGCGGTCGTCCACGGCCACACCCACGGCGTCGAGGCCGCGGACGCGTATCAGGTCGCGGGTCCCGGTCCAGCACGGGTCCTCGACCGCGATGCGGTCGCCGGGACGGAGATGGACGTCGAGGATGCGGTCGATGCCGTCGAGCGCGCCGCTGGTCACGGCGACGTGCCCCGTCGCCACGTCATCCGCCTCGAGCTCGTCCCCGACGGCGTCCAGCAGTGCGGGGACGGCGGACGGGTCGCCGTACAGCCTGGGGCGTCCGCGCCTGACGAGTGCAGGCAGCGGTGGCAGCAGCGCCGGATCGGGGTTGCCCTGCGCAAGATCGACCACGCCGTCGGGAACGTCGGTCGCCGGCGGCGCGACCAGTGGTGGGCGGTGGGCGATCTGCACGCCCCGCCGCGGCCGGTTGAAGGTCACGCCGCGCGCGCGTAGATCACGGTAGGCGGCCGCGACGGTCGCCGGACTGACGGCCAGCTGGGACGCCAGCGCCCGGACCGGAGGCAGGTCGTCCCCCGGACGCAGCGCACCATCCTCGACACCCGTCTCGACCGACGCCACGATGCCGCTGCGGGTCGAGCCGGTGATCCTATACTGTGATCGCACAGTCATTTCTCTGTACTATACCAGAATGGCTTCCATGGTCGACAACAGAATGGCTTCCATGGTCGACACCCTCTCCCCCACCGAGCGCACCCGTGTGCGGCGCGCGCCCGACCGCGCAGCGACGGACCCGGCGCTCCTGCGCGCGGTGCTCGACGAGGCGCTGATCTGCCACGTGGGCTTCGTCGACGACGACACGCCCGTGGTGATCCCGACCGCGTACGGTCGCGACGGCGACCTGGTGTACCTGCACGGGTCGACTGGCAGCCGCATGATGCGTCACCTTGCCACCGGCGCTCCGGTCTGCGTCACGGTGACGCTGCTCGACGGGTTGGTGCTCGCGCGATCGGTCATGCACCACTCGATGAACTACCGTTCGGCCGTCATCTTCGGCACGGCGCGGGCCGTGACCGACCCGGCCGAACGCATGCACGCCTTCGAAGTGATCACCGAGCACCTGGTGCCCGGGCGTTGGGCCGACGCCCGCCACCCGAACCGACGGGAGGCGGCCGCCACGGCGATCGTCGCCCTGGACCTGACGGAGGCGTCGGTCAAGCTGCGCACCGGCGGTCCCAACGACGACGAACAGGACCTCGACGCGGGCACGTGGGCAGGCGTGCTGCCCATCACCAGCCACGTCGGCACGCCGGACGCAGACGCCCACACACCGCCCGGGGTCGCCCCGCCGCCGTACGTGACCGGCTACACCCGCCCCTCCCACAGCACGGGGAACAGCGGGTGATCCATCGGGGCGCCAGCCGCCAGGTCGTCGGCGAGGCCCGGGAACGGCGGTGAGGTCTTCCACGGCCGCGGCGCGTGCGTCATGTCGGCGCCCAGGAAGCGCAGCGACAGCGCCCGCCGCGGGTGGGTCATGCTGTTGCCGGCGGCCGCGTGCAGGGTGAGCATGTGGAACAGCACGACGTCCCCGGGCTCCAGGTCCCAGCCCACGATGCGGTGGCGCTCCCGCTCGGCGTCGATCGGCGGCACCGGGCGCAGGCTGCCCTCGGGGAACCACTTCGCTTGCTGGTCCAGGAACGTCGTCGGCAGGTACCACGAGCCGTCGTGTGACCCCGCCACGAACTCGAGCGTCGTGTGCCGCGCGACGGGGTCGACCGGGATCCACGCGCTGATGTTCTGGCGGCCCTCGACGTTGTAGAAGGGCTGGTCCTGGTGCCAGGGCGTGCGCTGCTGCGCGCCGGGCTGCTTGACCAGCACGTGGTCGTGGTAGAGGCGGACCTCGGGCGAGCCCATGAGCACACCACACAGCGCCGGCAGGCCGGCGGCCTCGGTGACCTCGAGCAGCTGCGGATGCCGCTGCCAGTTGCAGAAGTCCTCGAAGAACTCGGGTTCGCCGGGTCGGCTGGCGACCTGACCGTTCGGTCCCGGATCGGCGAGCATCGCCTCGACCACGCTGCGGATGACGGCGATCTGGTCGTCGTCGAACACGCCCCGTACACAGACGGCGCCGTCACGGCGGAACCGCTGCACCAGGGCGTCGTCGACGCTCGCCATGGCCACAGCATGACACGCGCCGCGAAGCCTCACGCACGCACGGCGTCGCGCGCCTGGATCCACACGCAGAACTGGTGCACCTCGGTGAGCTGGTCGACGGTGAGGCGCTGCTCCACATCGATGTCGACCGGCGTGACCCGGTACGGGCGCAGCGGCACGCCGGCGACCGCGCGGACGGCATCGTCGAGGTCCTGCAGCCGCGCCCGGACCGCGTGCAGGCGCTCGCCGAGCTGGTCCTCGATCGCCGTCACCACGCGACCGAACGCGGTGCGCGCCCGTTCGGTCTCCCGCCGGCCGTGGTCGGTGAGCACGATCAGGTGCGACCGGCCGTCGTCGGGGTTGGGCCGACGCGCGACGAACCCGCGGCCCGTCAGCCGACGCAGCACCCCCGACACCGTCGTGGCGGGCATGCCCGTCAGCTCGCTGATGCGCGCCGGGCTGATCGGGCCGTGGCCGTCGAGCATCGACGTCATCGCGTAGTCGAACGCGTTGAGGTCGGTGTCGGCGAGGGCGTAGTCGACGACGCGGCCGACGCTGCGGCCCAGCACGAAGACGTCGAACAGGACCGTCATCGCGGATCCTCCCGGTTGCAGTTCGCCGCCGTGTCGTCGTATGGTGCTCATGCATAGTAACTACTTCGTATACGTAGGACCAAGCATGCGCATCCGCCTGCTCCTGACCATCACCGCCGTCGCGCTGGCGGCCTGTGGCTCCGGGGCAGCCGAGTCCGACGACGGCGCGGCGGGGCAGGCGTCGACGGGCGCGTCCTCGACGCCTGCCGGTGCAGGCGCACTGCTCGAACCCGCCCCGATCGTGTGCCCGGACGTCGACGGCACGCTGCTGTGGCCCGACGATGCCGATCTGCGGTACGGCCCCTACGCGGGTGGCGCCGATCACGGCGAGTGGCTGCGCTCGACAGCGGAGCGCTTCGCCGGCGAGGCCGGCGTGTCGCTCGGCGTCGTCAGCGGCAACTTCTACGGCGCGCCGGTGCCGGGGGACCTCACCGAGCGGGTGACGGGCGATCCGCCGGCCGACGTCGTCAGCGCCTTCGTTGGTGGCAGCCTGACCGCATGCGCCGAGCAGGGACTGCTAGCGCCCCTCGACGACCTGTGGACCGAGCGCGAATGGGACGACGCGCTGCCCGCCGCGGTCACCGACCTGGCGACGGTCGACGGTCGGCGGTACTGGGCGCCGACGACCATGCAGCCCAACCCGATCTTCTATCGGACCGACGTGTTCGCCGATCTGGGTCTGGAGCCGCCGACGACCTGGGAGGACCTGCTCGCCGTCTGCGACCGCCTGCGCGAGGACGGCCGTGCGGCCTTCACGTCGGCCGGTACCTGGTCACCGCCGGCCGCGCGCTACTTCACGATCCTGAACCTGCGGCTGAACGGCGCCGCGTTCCACGAGGAGTTGCTGCGCGGGCGCCACTCGTGGAACGACCCGCGGCTGGTTCCCGTGTTCGACCATTGGCGCCAGATGATCGACCGCGGCTGCTTCGTCGACGACGCGATGAGCAACGACTTCCGCGAGGCGGTCGGCGACCTGGCATCCGGCGACGCGGCAATGTGGAACATCGGCGAGTGGTTCTACGAGTTCGTCGACGACGACGTCGCGGACACGCTCGACTTCTTCGCCTTCCCCCAGCTCGATCCCGACGTGTCGCCCGCGGAGATCGCGCTCGTCCAGGGCGTCGCGGTCGTCGCCGACGCGCAGGACCCTCAACTCGCGAACGACCTCGCGGCGCACCTCAGCTCGCCGGACACCCTGCGCGCGCAGTTCGACGCGCTCGGCCGCGTGGCGGTCGACGCCCGCGTCGACCTGCCCTACGACGACGTGCACGCGCGCCTGCAGGCCCACGTCGACGACGCCGACCAGGTCGTCGAGCTGCTCGAGTTCACTGCCGAGCCCAGCTACGCCGCCTCGATGCTGTCGACGTTCGTGCGGTTCCACCGGACACCCGACGACCTCGACGACCAGATCGCCGACCTCGAGGGAGTCCGCCGTCGCGTGTTCGTCGAGGGCGGCTGACCACGGCGCGCCGGGTCGGACGGGGCGCGGGCCGCGCTGCGTCGCGCACGCCGCCCACGTTCGGCAGCGCGGTGGTGCGGGCAACGCCGCAGCGGCACGCGTCATGCTGCTCGCCGCCTGCGGCGGCACGGCGGCTACGACGCCCGCGGTGACAGGTCGATCAGCGCGCCGTCGGGCGGGCCGAGCTCGTGCTTGGCCACACGTTCGGACGGCGTGTGCGGCAGCGCGTCGCGGAACTCCCAGAACCGCGGCACCTTGAACGACGCGAGCCGTTCGGTGAGGTACGCGTGCAGGTCCGATGCGGCAGGTGGCCCGTCACCGTCGGTCGTCGCGACGACCAGCGCCCGCAGCTCCTCGCCGACGACGTCGTCGGGCTCGGCGACGACTGCACACTCGAGCACCAGCGGGTGGGTGACCAGCGCCGCCTCGACCTGGGCGGCCGCGACGTTCTCACCGGCGCGCCGGATCATGTCGCGACGGCGTCCGCGCAACATCAGCCGCCCCTCCGCGTCGCGGACGACGAGGTCGCCGGTGTGCGCCCAGCCATCGGCGAAGAACGCGGTGGTCGCGGCGGGATCGTCGACGTAGCCGTCCATCATCCCGAGTCCGCGGAGCAGGAGCTCACCTACCTCTCCCTCGCGGACGTCGCTGCCGTCGGGGTCGACGACGCGGGCCTCACAGTGGGCCAGGACCGTCCCGAGGCTGCCGGACCCGACCAGCGCGTCGTGATCCTCGTCAAGCACCGCGATGTTCAGCCCGGTCTCGGTCATGCCGTAGACCTCCGACCACGGCACGCCCCACCGGCGTTCCAGCTCGGCGTGTACCTGCGGGGGGATCGCCGAGCACGACACGCGCTCGAGCCGATGGTCCCGATCGTGCGGCGCCTCGGGCTGTCGGAGCAGCAGGACCGGCATCGTGGCCAGGCAGTAGAAGACGGTGACGCCGAAGCGGGCGACATCACGCATGAACGTCGACGGGTGGAAGCCGTCGAGCACGACGAGCTCAGCGCCCGCGCGCAGCGCGGCGGCGGTGTTCCACAGCGGGTCGATGTAGGAGAAGGGCTGGGCCGTCAGCAGGACGCTGGCGCCGGTCAGTTCCAGCAGGTCGACCGCGGCCTGTCCCATGTACTGCCAGTAGCGGTGACTGAGCGCGCAGCCCTTCGGCAGGCCGGTGGTGCCCGAGGTGTACTGGATGTTGGCCAGCGCCGCGGGAGGGATGGACGCCGCCGGCGACGCCGGTCGGTGGGGCCACCCCTCACCGGTGACCCGCTCGATGGTGATGTCCCGGTCGCTGCCGGCGGCCGCCGCGGCCGCGCCGTCGCGCGTGCCGTCGTCGGCCAACACCAGGCTCACGCGGCCGTCGTCGAACTGGTGCCGGGCATCGACGGGACCGGAGCGCTTGTTGACCGGCACCGCGACCATCCCCGCCGACACGACACCCAGCCAGGCGACCGGGTAACGCAGCGTGTTCCCCAGCATGAGTCCCACGCGATCACCGACGCCCAGGCCGCGCTCGGCCAACAGCGTGCGGACGCCGGCGACACGCTCAGCGAGCTCGGCGTAGGACAAGGCCGTCCCGTCACCTGCGCGCAACGCGATCCGGTCACCGTGCTCAGCGGCGCGCCGGTCGATCAGCGCACCGAGCGTCCAGTCGAGGTCACTGCGCCGGCGCAGGCGTGACTGGGCGCTCATCGGGCCCGGTCGCGGAATCCCGCGGCGCCCGCGGTCACGACGCCAGCCGCGAATGCCTCACGCGCGATCTCGCTCTCACGCTGCAGGGCCGCCTCGACGGCCGCGCGGTCGGGACGCAGCATCCGCAGGTGCCACCGGGTCGCGGTGCCCTCTGCGACCCAGCGGCCGATGCGTTCGACCGCGGCACCCACGGGATCGTCCGCCAGTTCGGTGAACAGGCCCAGTGCCAGCGCATCGTCGGCGTCGATCCGGCCGCCGTCGAGGATCAGCGGCAGCGCCCGCGCGCCCACGATCTCGCGAAGCAGATGCGTCGATCCGTTGGAGATGGTGAGACCGAGGCCGTTCTCCGGGAACAGCAGGAAGGCGTCGGGGGCGGCGATCCGCGCATCACACGCCACAGTGAGCTCAGCCGCTCCTCCGACGGCGAGGCCGTTGATCGCGGCGACGACGGGCACCTCGGTGTCGAGGACCGCACGGGTCAGCCCCTGGAAGCCCTCGATGAGCTCGTCGAAGGCGGTCGCGTCCAGGTCGGCGGTGGCGTCGAGATCGTCCCCGGCTGAGAACGCCCGGCCCGTCCCGGTCAGCACGAGGCCGCGCGTCGTCGCCGAGTGGTCTCGGATCGCCGACGCGAGCGCCGGCAGCATCGTCGGGGTCAACGCGTTGAGCTTGTCGGGCCGATCGATGCGGAGGACGGCGATCCCGTCCATGCGCGCGACGACCAGGTGCTCGCCGGCTGGTTCCCACGTCAGCTCGTGCATTGGTAGTCAGGGGCGCACGTACCGCGGTGCGGTCGTGTTTCCCCTTCCCCCTTTCAATCCGTACGTGCGGTTTGCCCGCATACGGCTTACCGATGGCCTTCTTGGCATGGTTACGCCGCCTTCGGAGTCGGATACTTCACGGTGCCACGCAGGCGGAACAGGCCGTGGGCTTCGAACCACTCGCGCGTCCACGCATCGGCCCGCCCGGCGTGCAGGTTGCGGCCATATCGCCTGATCAGCAGACGCTTGAGCCGCCACACGACGTAGCGGTCG
>DASUUK010000062.1 GCA_036374135.1 Euzebyales bacterium | reverse complement strand
TGAGCTGCGGGCCAACTGGGACGTGACCGGCGTGTCCGCCGATGACCGGCTCAACGTGCGCAGCGGACCTGGGGTGCACAACGCCGTCATGGCCACCCTTGCCCCCGACATGGTCGAGCTCGAGTCCACCGGGCGCATCGCACAGGTCGACGGTGTGCTGTGGCGTGAGATCGTCCTGCCCGGCGACGGCACCGGCTGGGTCAACGCCAGCTACCTCGCCGAGACGTCACCGGCGCTGCTCGACGACGGCCGGCTCCACGGCATCGACGTCGCGGACCGCACCATCACGATCGACGTGATCCAATTCCTCACGGGCAGGAGGCCATCGACGCCTACCACGCCGAGTTCCCCGGAGTGCTCGGCGCCAAGAACACGCTCGAGGTGCGGTAAGGTCGCGAACAGCGATGCCTGACAGCGGCGGGCTCGCCGGAATCGAGGCGACCATGAGTGTCATCCTTGGAGTGGACGGTTCGCAGCACTCTGTGGCTGCGTTGCAGCTGGCGGTGACGGAGGCGCGGTGCCGTTCGGTCGACCTTCACGTCGTGTACGTCTACGAACCGGCTCGCACGTCGCACGCGGCGGCGGCCGCGTCGGTCATGGCCGGCGACATGTGGACCGCGCAGGACACGGCCGGCACGGTGTTGGAGTCCGCGCAGCGTCGGGACGCCGCCGACCGTGCGGAGGCCCAGCGCCATGCTGAGGGGTGGCTACGTCAGTTCATGCACCGGCAGGACATCGACCTGTCCGGCGCTGACGTGCGGCTTAGTGCCGTTGGCGGGGAGCATCCGGCAGCCGCGCTCGTACGGCTGTCACACGACGCCGACCTGCTGGTGGTCGGGTCACGGGGACTCGGGGGCTTCAAAGGGGTGCTGTTGGGATCGATCAGCCAGCACTGCGTCCGCCACGCCACATGCCCTGTGCTGGTGGCGCGGCTACCGCGGTCAGACGCGGAGACCGCGTGATCCGCGGGCGAGTACGCGTGCATCCAGCACGGTCGCGCCCTGTTCGTTGACGACCACCGGGTTGCAGTCGAACTCGGCGACTGTGGGCTGGTGGTCGGCGATCGCGCTGATCCGCAGCAACAGGTCCTCGACAGCCGCGACGTTGCGTCTGGGCGCCCCGCGGTAGCCGTCCAGCAGTGGAAAGGTTGCCAGCTCGCGCAGCATGTCGTGCGCCTCACGGCGGGTCAGCGGGGTGATGCGCACCGCGACGTCATTGAGCAGTTCGACCGTCGTGCCGCCTGCTCCGCACACGACGACGGGGCCGAAGGTGGGCTCCGCGGTCACCCCGACCAGCAGCTCGACACCGGCATCGACCATCGGCTGCACCAGGTACCCGTCGAGGGTGTACCTGGCCCCTGTGACCGCCCGTCGGATGTCGTGGGCGGCGTCGGCGACGTCCTGGGAGGTGCGTAGCCCGAGGCGGACGGCGCCGATGTCGCTCTTGTGCACCAGACCGCCGGCGACGGCCTTGAGCGCCACGGACCCGCCGACGGCGTGCGCCGCGGCCACGGCGTCGGCGATCGTCGTGACGGTGCGACCGCCGATCAGCGGGATGCCGTAGCAGCCGAGCAGCCGCGCGACCTCGTCGGGGGACAACCATCGACCGTCGGGGCTTTCGCCGGTGGCCGCCGCGAGCAGCGCCGACGCCTCGTCGTGTCGCAGACCCGGTGGCTCGCCGGCGGCCTCGTCGGGTATGCATCGCCACCGACCCAGCCGCGCCGCATTCGCCAGCGCACGGACGGCGTCCTCGGGGAAGGCGTACACGGGAATCCGCGTGACACCGTCGATCGGCGCTGTCGTCACCGAGGACATGAACACCGACAGCAACGGCACACCCTTGGGCAACTCGTCAGCCGCCCGGCGCAACGCCGCGACGAACCGCATCGGGTCGCCGGCCAACGGAGGGATGTAGATGGCGATCAACGCGTCGACGTCGCCCGACGCGCCGACCGTACGGACCGCGCGCTCGTAGATGTCCGGGGTCACCGCCGCGATGGTGTCGACGGGATTGCCGACGGACGCCCCGGCCGGCAACGCGTCCCGCAGCGCCTGTTGCGTCGCCTCCCGCAGGTCGACGACGTCGAGGCCCTCGGCCGCGCAGGTGTCAGCACACAGGATTCCCGGACCCCCGGCGTTGGTGACGATCCCGACCCGGCGGCCCGCGGGCACCGGTTGGCTGACCAGGAGCTTCGCGACATCGAACAGCTCCGACAGCGTGTCGGTGCGGATCACGCCGGCCTGGCGGAACAACGCGTCGACGGTGCGGTCCGACGCCGCGAGCAGCGCGCCGGTGTGTGACGAAGCGGCCCGTGCGCCCGCAGAGGACCGGCCGCTCTTCACCGCGACGACAGGGGTCGTGCGCATCAGCCGGCGCGCGATGCGCGAGAACTTCCGCGGATTGCCGAACGACTCGAGGTACAGCAGGACCACGTCGGTCCGCGGATCGCTCTCCCAGTACTGCAACAGATCGTTGCCCGACAGGTCGGCCTTGTTCCCGACGGAGACGAACGACGACAGCCCCAACCCGAGCACGTTCGCCTGGTCGATGATCGCCAGGCCCAGCGCCCCGCTCTGCGACAGGAACCCGACCCGACCCGGCGCTGCCCGCGTGGGACCGAACTGGCCGTCCAGCCGCACCGCCGGATCGGTGTTGATCACACCAAGGCAGTTCGGGCCGACCAGACGCATCCCAGACCGTCGGCACACCGCGAGCAGATCGTGCTGGCGCTGGCGGCCCACGTCGTTGGTCTCGGCGAAGCCGCCGGACAGCACGACCAGGGCGCCCACGCCAGCTGCGGCGCACTGCTCGGCCACACCGACGACGTGCGCGGCGGGGACGGCGATCACCGCGAGGTCGACTGTGCTCGGAACGTCTTCGATTGAGCGGTACGCAGCGACCGACTGCACCACCGACGCGCGGGTGTTGACCGGGTACACGGGCCCCGCGAAGCCGCCGGTGATCAGATTGTGGAACACCTCGCCGCCGGGTGTCCCGCGCTGACGCGACGCGCCGATCACCGCCACCGCCGTCGGCTCCAGCACACGGCGCACCGCTGCCGCGGCCGCCAGCCGCTCGCGATGCTCGAATCGGCTGCGGCCCTCGGAGTCCAGCGCGGTCGGGAACTCGATCTCAATCTCGCCAGGCACCGTCCGCCGCGTCAACGGGAAGCCGGCATCGCGCAGCACTTCAAGCATGCGATGGTTCTGCGGCAACACGTGTGCGGTGAACACGTCGACCCCGCGACCATCGGCGATCTCGGCGAGCTGACCCAGGAGCAACGTGCCCAAGCCACGGCCCTGAAACGTGTCGGCTACGGCCAGCGCCGCCTCGGCGCGGTCGGCGCCCGGGCGGTCCCGGTCATAGCTGGCATGCGCGATGATCCGCTCGTCGGCGCCGGTCGTCGCGACCAGTGCGTAGCCGTCGTGCTGCTCCGGTTCCACCGCCCACCGTGCCGTCCGCTCGATGTCAATGCCGCCGGAGAAGAACCGCAGCAACCGTGACTCGATCGACAGGCCATCCAGGAACGCCTTGAGTCGTTCCAGGTCCGACTCGTCCACCGTGCGGATCCACACCGTCGAGCCGTCGCGCAGCACCCCCTCGACGCCCTGCGTCGCCGATCCAGTCACATCGAGCTCCTCACCGTCCGGCCGGTGCCAAGGGTAACGGTGCGCGATCCGCCGAGTCCCTCGACCACACCGCGACGACGGAGCCGAGCGGATCTGAGGCCGCGCCCGGCTGCGAGCCGACCGGGACAGAGGTGCTCCCCGACGGCCCGCAGCCGCGAGGTGTCCGACGGGGCCGCAGTGGGAGCCCGGATGTCCGTGGCGATATCAGGCCCATCGGAACAGGGTGTGGGTGCCGTTCGCCCCTGACTTCGTTTCCACTGCCCTCGGACACTGTCATGAGTGAACGGGCAGGGCAGGGTGATCTACATGGCAGCGGCGCACAGACGAGGGTCGGCGGCCGGCCATGCCGCGATGTCGCAGCGACGCGACCGCGTTCGGCGCGACTACCGTGAGCTGGCCGGAAAGCAGCACGCGTCGGACGCACCGTTTCGCGCGTTCGGATGCAGAGCGGGTGGACCGGCGGGCCGTCCTCAGCCTCGGAACTCAGATGCCGGAAGAGCGCGCCAGCGTGCGCGCATATCCACACGTCGCCACGGTTGATGACGGATCACGGTGGCGGCAGCGGTCGGTGGCTGCGCCCGGTGCCACCGACGGCCGGGTCAGCGGCACCGAGGGTCCTGCGGGCCATCGCCTCGTTCGCGGACAGTGCGTCGACGAGGGCCTGCCAGTGGTAGCGCGGCGTCGCAGGTGACCCGACGAATACGAACCCGTCGTCGCCGAGTAGCACGTCGCGCGCTGACAGCCGGTCGATGCCGCCGGCCTGCTCGACCATGGCGTGCAGGCGATCGAGGCCTTCGGGTCCGAAGCTGTCGACGTCCGCCCAGCGGCCGTAGAGCTGCTCGAGGACCTCCCGCGCCATGTAGTGCAGGTAGACGACACGCCGAAGCTCGTTGGTGACGTTGGCGCGGCTGCCGTGCGGCGCCGTGATCGCGTGCACCAGCACGTCGCCCGGTCCCAGTTCGAGTGACATCGCGTCGTCGCGATCGAACAGCTCGTCATCGGTGAAACGCTCGAGCTCGACGTGGCCGACCAGGTGGTGCCCAGCGATCGCGTACAGACACCCCGTCTCGACCGTCGCGTGGTCCAGGTAGATGTCGATGTCGAAGTTCGGCACCCCGAATGTGGTTGCGCGCCCACCGATGCCTGCGTACGGAGGATCCTGATGCCAATCGATCGCCACGCCGGACTGCGGCAACTTGACGACGATGGTGTCGTTGACGGGGACGAAGGGGTGGCCGAGCAGCTGACCGACGATCGCCAGGATCTCCGGCTTCACGGTGACGTCGCGAAACGCCCCGTCGTAGCTCCAGACGCCGTCGGTGCGGAAGTACGCGTTGCCGCCGTCGACGTTCCGGTAGCTGTGGCCCGTCCCTACGCCTGCGACACCCTTGGCCACGGTGCTGTCCACGGCGGACCGCAGAACCGTGATCTCCGTCTCGTCGAGCACGCCATGCACGACCAGGAAGCCGTCGCGGTGGAACCGGTCGATCGCGTCCCGGTCGAGCATCGCCTGCTCCGTCGTCGATAGGATTCCGAGGCAGATGTCCACCGTATCTACGGCGTTGCTGTCTGATCAGGACTGATTCCGATGTTGGCCGAGACGATTCCGATGCCGTGGCCACATCCGGCCGCGCCTCCGGCCACCGGGATCGCGGCGTTGCCCGTGCGCAGCGTCGGTCTGGGCATCCATGCGCCCGCGACGGTGCGCCGCCACGCCGACAGGACGTTGCCCGTCCACGAACTCATCCTGGTCGAGGCGGGCGTCCTGCCGATCACCGAAGCATCGACTGGGCACGACGTACACGAGGGCCAGTGGATTCTGCTCCGCGCGGGCATGCGGCACTACGGCACGCGTGATCTCGACGACCACACATGGTTCCGTTGGATCTGCTTCACATGCGAACCCACCGCCATGGATCAGGGCCCGACGCCCACAGGCGTCGCCCACGACCGGCGAGAGATCGCAGCAGTCTTCGCTCGCTACCTCGCCGACCGCGACGAAGACCGACTCACCCAACAGGCGGCCGACGCGTACACCACGCTCATCCTGCACCGCCTCGCTGCACCCGACAGCCGATCGATGTCGAACGACGAGCGCTTGCGGCGCCTGGCCGCACAGCACATCGCGGAGCATCTCGACGATCCCGACCTGACGACCGCCACCATCGCAGCGGCGCTCGGCTACCACCCGGACCACCTCGGCCGCGCGTTTCGCAAGGACGCCAATGTCCCGATCACGACCTACATCCACCAGGAACGCGTCGACCACGCACGTACGCTGCTCCGCACGACCGACGGGTCGATCGACCGCGTCGCCGCCGCATCCGGATTCCGTGACGTCCGCTACTTCCGGCGGATCTTCGTCCGTCACGCCGGCGTCACGCCGTCGGCGTACCGAAGCGTGCACCGATGACGAAGCCGACGCCGCAGGAGATCAGCGCGAAGGCGACGACCGAGGCCACGCTTTGATCGCGTAGGCCGGGGGCACCCCCGTCTCGGGCAGCGCAGCGGGATCGCCGCCATCACCATGGCCGGACCCAGGTGACGATGACGAGCGCGCCGGCGACGAGCGCGATCAGCGCTGCAGCGGCCAAGCTGTGACTGCGGCATGTCCGCCTCCGTGGGAGGGTGGGTCAGAACTCCTCGCGCTGGAAGCGCCACAGGGCGACGAGTACAAGGACGATCGCCGCGAAGCCCGTCACGACGACCGGCACGTACCAGTTGGGGTCGAGTGGACCGCTCGTCGCGATGGCGCCGGCGATGTCGCCGAGCAGCCACGGCGTGGCGTACACGATCGCGGGTGGCAGCATGCCCTTGAAGAACACGCCGGCGAGCAGGACCCCGATGCCGATCCCCGCCACCGGGCCGCGGCCGGCGAACATGGTCCCAAGGGCGAGGGTCAGGGCGAGGTAGAAGAGGACCACCAGAGCCACGACGCTGAGGCCCGCCGTGAACGACCCGAGCGTTGGTGTGCGCGACAGCAGGCTGGATGCCTCGACGGTGAACACGACGGCCGGGACGACCAGGGCCGTCACCAGGAACCCGACGCCGTGTCCGACGAGCTTCGCAACGATGAACGAGGCGCGTGAGACCGGCTTGGAGATGACCCAGGCGGCCGTGCCGAGCTCCTTCTCGCCGACGATGGCCCCCTGGACGGTGAGCACGACGCCGATCCCGATCGCGATCGCCCCCATCGCCAGGAACGTGCTGGTGACCTCGCGCAGCAGGTCGCCGCGAGGGACTCCCGGCTCGGTCAGCATGACCACCGTCGTGACGCCGTTGAGCAGGATGACCCAGACGAGCACCTGGCTCCACCACAGGCGGGTTCTCCACCACTGGCTGAGCTCCTTGCCGACGAGATTGGCGTAGCCGCCCAGCCGACCGGTCGGCGTGACAGGTACCAGCGCCCCGGATCGGCCAGTGGCTGGTGTGATCGTGCTCATTGGTGATCGCCGTCCACGAGTTGGAGAAACACATCTTCCAGGTGCTGGTGTCTGCGGCCGAACGACGTGACGGTCGTGTTCCCGTCGGCGAGCACCGACCGCAGCAGACGCGACTCCGCGGCGGGTTCGTCGGCGACGGTCACGGTCAGGGTCGTCGAGCCGTCGTGGGGGCCTGCGGTGATGCCGGTGACCCACGGCTCAGCGTGCAGCGTCCGGGACGCTGCTGCGCCGTCGCCGCGTACCGTCACCTCGTAGGCTCTGGCGCCGCCATTGAGCAGTTCCCGCGTCGGTGCGTTGGCGACCAGTCGCCCGCCGTCGAGGATGGCGACGTGGTCGCTGACGCGTTGCACGTCGTCGAGGATGTGCGTGGTGGAGAAGACCGTGGCGTGGGTCCGCAGCCGGGCCATGACGTCGAGGACGTCACGGCGTCCCAACGGATCGAGGGACGCCGCTGGTTCGTCGAGGATCAACAGATCAGGGTGGTTGACCTGCGCCGCCGCCAACATCGCGCTCCAGGCATACACCGATCGCGACCACGTGGTAACGGTGAAGTCGCCGGTCCGTCATCGTTCGTGGGCGCCGACCCCGCTGCGCACATTGCAGCCCTATGCACATTGTGCTTCTATGTATGAAGCACCGTGGCTTCGAGAGGGCGACACGTGCACATCGACAAGGACCTGGTGGCGGCGTCGGCGACGCCGCTGGTGCTGGCGATCCTCGCAGATGGCGAGAGCTACGGCTACGCGATCCTCAAGCGCGTCCGGGAGCTCTCGGACGGCGAGCTCGAGTGGACCGACGGGATGCTCTACCCGCTTCTGCAACGTCTGCACCGGCTCGGCTACGTGACCAGGGAGTGGCGAACACCAGCGCAGGGGCGGCGCCGGAGGTACTACGCGATCACGGATGAGGGGTGTGCGGCGCTCGCGGACCACAAGCGTCAGTGGGTCACCGTCGCGCGGGCGTTGGGCGACGTGTGGGGAGGCGACGACGTGCTGCCATTCGTACTGGGGAGGGCCTGAGCCGTGGAGCAGCTGGAGTCCGAGATCGCCGAGTGGCGGGCCTACGTCGCGGCGTCCCCGGCGGTCAACGGCCACGACGTCGACGAGCTCGAGGCGCACCTCCGGGACCAGATCGCCGCGTTCGACGCCGCCGGTCTCACGCCCGACGAGGCCTTCCTCGTCGCGGTCAAGCGGATGGGGCGACTCGACGACGTGTCGCGCGAGTTCGCCCGCGAGCACAGCGGCAGGCTGTGGAGGCAGCTCGTCCTGTCCGACGGGGACGGGCAGGAACGGACCGACACCCGCTGGGTCGAAACGCTGGTGTTCGCGACCGCGGTCGCCGTGACGGTCCAGGTCGCACGCCTCGCGGCGGGGTTCCCGGGCCAGGAGTCGCCGTGGCTGTTCCGCAACGCGAGCATGCTCGTGCTGCCGTTCCTCGCCGGCTACTTCGCCCGCCGGCGGCGGCTCACGTCGCGCGACTGGCTCGGGGTCGCTGTCGCAGTCGCGGTCGCCGCCGTCGTGGTCAACGTCTACCCGTACAGCGAGGGCTCGTCGACCGAACTGCTCGTCGCCGCGCACCTCCCGGTCGCGCTGTGGTTCGTGGTCGCCTACCCCTACATGGACGGCACCGTACGGTCTCACGAGCGGCGCATGGACTTCGTCCGCTTCACGGGTGAGTGGCTGATCTACTACGTGCTGATCGCGCTCGGGGGCGGGGTGCTGATGGGGCTGACCGCCGCCATCCTCGAGCCCGCAGGCATCGATGTTGAGCGGGTCGCAGAGTGGGTGCTGCCGCTGGGAGCCGCGGGCGCCGTGATCGTTGCCGCGTGGCTGGTCGAGTCGAAGCAACAGGTCGTCGAGAACATGGCGCCGGTGCTCACGATGATCTTCACCCCACTGTTCGCGGCCATGCTGATCATCGCCGCCGTCGTCTATGCCCTGACCGGACTCGGAGGCGCGTTCGATCGCGAGTTGCTCGCCGTGTTCGATGCCCTGATGGTGGTCGTGCTCGGGCTCGTCCTGTACGGGATGTCCGCCCGCGACCCTTCACAGGCACCGGGCTGGATGGACCGCATCCAACTCGTCGCCGTCGGCAGCGCGCTCGTGCTCGACCTGATGGTGGTCGGTGCGATGCTGACCCGGATCGGCGAGCTCGGGTTCACCCCGAACCGCACGGCGGCACTCGGGCTGAACCTCGTGCTGCTGGTGAACCTGGCGGGGACGGCCTGGCTGTCCGCGCGGTTCATCGCGGGGCGTGGCGCGTTCAACCGGCTGGAGCGGTGGCAGACGAGCTACCTGCCCGTGCTCGGTGCCTGGGCCGCCACGGTCGTGGTCGTCCTCCCCCCACTCTTTGCGTTCACCTGACCGCACGGTTCCCTACAGGAACACCGGTGGGGATCTCCTGCGCACGTGCAGCGTGCGAACCGCCCCCGACATGCTCGCCATCGGAATCAGCGGTGCCATCGTGGCGCGCCTCGAATCGGCCGCGATGGCGCGGGCGATGTTCGTGACGGCGGCCGCGACGGCGCTGGTGGGCGTGATCGCGCTCATGGCCGGCAAGCACAACGCAGAGTACAGCTCGGTGCGCGGCCCTTGACGCCAGCCGACCGCCCGCTACTGCGCCGGTGCGTCCGGCGGGATCGGTCCGACGTGGAACGGGCGCATCATCTCGTTGTCCTCGTGCTCCACGATGTGGCAGTGCCACACGTAGAAGCCCGGCAGGTCGTACTGCGCCTTCACGCGCGTGACCTCGCCCGGGTAGGCGATCACCGTGTCCTTGAATCCGGTCTCCGATCGCTCGGGGGCCTGCATGCCGTCTGATCCACGCCCGAGGACCTTGAACTTGACCTGATGGATGTGGATCGGATGGGCGTCGACGGTGAAGTTGTGCAGCTCCCACACTTCGACCGCGCCGAGCGCCGGGTTCTCGGTGATGAGATCGCTCCACAGCAACGGGTTGCCGCTGCCATCGGGGTTCAGTGTCCCCAGCAGCGCCGCCGTCGGCCCGAAGACCTCGCCGTTCGAGCAGTCGAGCACGATGTTGTCCTGATCGTCCTCGCTGACCCGGACGGATGCCGACTCCTCCTCATTGAGGGACAACTGCCGCGTGGCGGTCTTCGGCGGCAGCACCGGTTGCGCCGGGAGCACCAGTTGGCCGGGCGGCATGGTGTTGTCCGTGCTTGTCGCAGCCGTGACGATGAACTTCATCACCTGACCGGTCGACTCCCAGTCCGACAGGTCCTCGAGCGAGATGCCGCCGAACGGTGCATCGGGTCCGTCGTTGACCAGGTACACCTCGGTGCCCACCGGAATGTCGGTGAAGTCGACGATCACGTCTGCACGCTCGGCAGGCCCCATCAGCAGGTGGTCGAGCTCGACCGGCGCTGGGAGGAAGCCCTGCTCCGCCCCGATCTGCCAGAACGAGAACTCGGGCGTGTTGAATCCGCCGTTGTCCGTCCGAGGCGAGGTCGTCAGCTTCAGGACGAGGAACCGCGAGTTGCAGCCGTTGAGGAAGCGGAACCGGTAGCGCCGTCGCTCCACCTCGAGGAACGGCCACGTGAAGCCGTTGACGACGATCATGTTGCCGAAGAACTCGGGGTTCCAGATCGGCGACACGTCGCTGGGCAGTCCATCGCAGGCCTCGTCAGGGATGAACGGGATCTGCAGCTGCGCCGGGTTGAGCCCCTCGAAGAACGCGCGGTTGTCCGGATAGAACAGCGATCCGTCGGCATTGAACGACCGGTCCTGGATCGCGATCGGGATCTCGGTGTACTTGCCGAGCGGGCTGTCCCCGACCCCCGCTGCGACGTAACCCAGATCCTTCTCGTAGGGTCCGCCCCGGATCAACCAGAACCCTGCCGGCCCCGCATACACGTTGTTGCGGGTCATGCCCAGCGTGTGGTCGTGGTACCACAGTGTCGCCGCCGGCTGGTCGTTCGGGTACATGAACGATGCCGTGCCCGGTGCCCAGTCGTGGGCGTACTTCGTGTTGTAGTAGTCGTAGAATGACCCCGTCGTCGCGTACCCGGCTGGGATGTTCGCGGCGTTCGGCAGGTACCAGGCTTCCGCGTAGCCGTCACTGTCCTCGCCGGTGTGGGCGCCGTGCACGTGTGTGACGAGCGGCACCGGGCCCATGTACGGCGCCTGGCTCGGGTTCGTCGGCCGCGTGTCGCGGCCGTCAAGGCCGCCCGGTGGGTTGGCCCAGTGCAGGGTCTGGTCGATCGGCAACAGGTGTGGCAGGAAGTTGTTGTTCTGGTCGACCAGCTCGTTGCGCCACAACACCTGCGTGCGCTTGTTGGCGGTGGCCTCGATCGTGAAGGCCGGGTAGTTGAAGGTCCCGCCGGTCAGTGAACCAGTGTCAGGGTCGACCGCCGGGCCGGGGAAGTCCACGGACCCGTAGCTCCACACGGTGGTCGCCGGATGCGGCGGAGACAGGATCCGCTGCCGGAACTGGCGCACGCCGATCCGGTAGAAGTCCCTGTTCCTGTTGGAGCCCTTGCTGAGCGGCATGGCCGGCGGCTTCACGAGCGGCAGCGCATACTTGGCCACGTCGCCGGGCGCCAGGCTCCCGCCGGGGATCTGGAACAGCACCGGCCCGCTGGGCCCGATCTTCATCATCAACCCGGGCGCGACCATCACCGCCGCTGTCGAGTACGCGCCTGATCGCAGGAACTGCCGCCGAGTCAGCATGGTGCTCCCCATTCCGCTGTGGGCAGGCCATACCACGGCAGGCCATGGCGGGCCAGCGTGAGGCCGGCGGCCACCGGGGAACGCAGAGCGCCGACGGGCCGTGCGCGTGCCCGCTCCGCGCTTTCGCTCCCGAGATCCTCCAGGTGACCGGGAACCTCGCGTACGTGTCGACGCGGATTGTCAGCCAGTGACCCGGGTCAGGTCAATGGTCATGTCAGGCCACCTGACCATCGCCCTCATTGACCATGGGACCGGACGTCAGGCTGATGCGCGATGGCTACGTCGGAGCGGTGAGGCCATCGAGGCAGCGGTCGCCGGATCTCCTCACCTGCGTGCCTGCCGGCAGCAGGAGTGCCGGTCGCCTGGTCGCGGGTTGCGGTCGTGGAACGCATCGCCATGGCCGCCTTCGGCGATCAGGCCGCCTCACCATCCACAGCGGCGGACGTCGCCCGACGGCGGGCCGCGGGTTCTCGCCGCAGCAGTCGCGTCGCGACGAGCGCAGCCACGACACCCCAGGCCACCATCACGGAAAGCGACGTCCACGCGATCTCCGGTGTCGTCGTCGATGCCAGCGCATCGGCGACGGCCTGCCGGAACGGGCTCAGTGGCAGCAGCGCGATGGCGTCCCGGACGGCTGGCGGGTAGTCAGCCGCGACCGGGAAGAGCCCTGACAGCAGGGCCACCGGCAGCAGGGTCCCCAACGCGATCGCGTCGACCGATGACGATCGCGGCACCAGCGCGGCGAGCGCGAGGCCCAACGCAGCGAGGCTCACGCCGCCGACCAGGACCGCGAGTGCGAGCCCCGGGACGGCGGCCGGGTGGATCGTCACGTCGTGCAGACCGGCGGCGACCGCAAGGATCACGACGGTGTCGGCGGCACTGATCCACAGCGTCGAACCGATGCGCCCGGCGACGTACGCCCACCCCGGCAGCGGCGTGCCACCCAGTCGTTTGAGCACGCCACGGTCTCGCGCCTTGGCCACGGCCGAGGCCTGCACGACGTAGGCGACCACCGCGATCGCGTAGACCGGCATGCCCGCGGCCAGGATCTCCGCCATCGTGCGGCCCCCGATCCGCACCTCTTCGCCGAACAGCAGCGGCATGAGCACGAGCAGCAGCACGGGGAACGCCAGGCCGAAGAACCATCCGCCCGGGTCGCGCCACAGGGCCGCGTCGGCGTAGCGGACCTGGCCTGCGACGATGTGGCGCATGGACCGCGGGCCCACCGTGTCGGTGCCGGTGCCGCGACCGGTGCGGCCACCCACAGCCACCGGCGGCGCCCACCGGAAGAACCGCGCAGCGACGACGAGCCCGACGACGCCCCATGCCGCCATGACCGCCAGGTGGTCGGGCGAGAGGCCGGTACCCGTTCCGAACGGGTCGAATGCGGTGGTCATCGCGTCAACGAAGTGCTTCAACGGGAAGAACGACCCGACTCTGTCGAGCCACGGCGGCATGTCGGTGCCCACGACGAAGATCCCGGAGATGAACGCCAGGATCACGATGCAGCCGCTTGTGACGGCCTCGACGACGGTGCTCGGCCCCAGGAGCGCAACGGCGGCGAGACCCAACGCGGCGAAGCAGGCGATGCCCACGACGAGCGTCACGACGAGGGCCCCGGCGGTGCGGCCGAACAACTGGACGTCGTAGGCGAGGACGCCCACGGCCAACAGCACCGCGACGCCGGCCAGCGAGATCACGACGGCCGCACCGACCCGCCCGACGAGGAAGTCCGACCACGGCAGCGGCGTGCCGTGCAGCCGCTTCAGGATGCCCCGCTCCCTCGCCCGCGCCACCCCGGTGGGCAGGGCCGAGAACGTGATCATCGCCACCGCGAACACCACGGCGACAGGCGCGAGGTACTGCGCCACCCGGACGTCGCTCTCAGCGGATATCGTCTCGTTGCCGACCATCAGCCCGAACACCACGAGGAACGTCAGCGGCAGCCCGAGGGCGAGCACGACCGACGCACGGTTGCGCAGGAACGCCCTGACCGCGTACACGACCTGCGCGCCCACGAGCGCGGGCCCGGACGTCCGCCGTGCCTGCCGGGCGGCCATCGCGTCAGACATCGGCGCGCTCCCGCTCCGCCCGTCCGACCACGTCGAGGTACACCTGCTCGAGAGTCGGCCGCGCGAGCCGCAGTGAACGCAGCTCCACACCGCGCGCGAGCGCCCAGGCGGTCAGCTCGTGCAGATCGTCGGTCGGCGCCGAGGTGCGAACCTCCACACGGTGACCGTCGCGCTGTGCACGCCCGTGCAACGCCGGCAGCGAGCCGTACTCGTCCGGCGCGACGAACGTGATCACGGTCGTGCTCGCCATCTGCTGCTCCGCGAGCTCGTCGGGTGTGCCGAGCGCCACCAGCCGTCCCGCGGCGATCATCGCGACGCGGTCGGCGAGATGCTCCGCCTCGTCCATGTAGTGGGTCGTCAGCAGGATCGTCTTTCCCAGTTCCCGAAGGCCCTCGAGCATCTCCCAGGCGGCGTGCCTGGCTGACGGATCGAAGCCGGTCGTCGGCTCGTCGAGGTACAGCAGTTCGGGATCGCCGATCAACCCGAGCGCGAGGTCGGCCCGTCGGCGCTGCCCGCCCGACAGCGTGCCGATCCGGACGTCGGCCTTGTCGGTCAGTCCGACGAGCCCGATCACCTCGTCGACCGATCGCGGTGCCGGAAAGAAGCCCGCGTACAGCCGCGCCAGCTCACGGACGCTGAACTCCTCATCCAGCGCGGCCTCTTGGAGGACGATGCCGATGCGTTCCCGGTAGGCGCCTCCGCCGTCCTCCGGGTCGAAGCCGAGGACCGACACCGTGCCGCTGTCGCGGCTGCGGTGCCCCTCCAGGATCTCCACCGTCGTCGTCTTGCCGGCGCCGTTGGGTCCGAGCAACGCGAACACCTCGCCCCGGGCGACCGTGAAGCTCAGCCCGTCGACGGCGCGGACGCTCCCGTACGTCTTTCGCAGTCCATCGACCTCGATCGCGGCCACGCTGCTCACCTCACTCCGCAGGGGATCCAGGGGGCACACACCCCGTCACGTCAAGTGTCGTGCCACGCCGCGGTGCGCGAAGAGGCGGACGGCTGTGCACGCAGGGACCTTCATCAGCAGGACGCGCGACGGTCGCCCTGGGCGCACGCTGTTGTGATGCCCGTTCCGGCGTTGGACCGGCCCGTTACTTGCACCGGCGGCTTTCATTCGCGCACCCGCGGGGTGATGATGCATGGTGCAGCAGACAGGCAAGTGAAGTGGAGGCCGCAACATGAGTGTCCGCGTCTCGGTCATCCTCGACCGCAAGGGTGCCGACGTCGCCACGATCCCGCCCGACGCCACGGTGATCGACGCCCTGCGCGCGCTGGCCGACCACGATGTCGGGGCGCTGGTCGTCTCGGCCGCCGGCGACACGGTCGACGGGATCATCAGCGAACGCGACATTGTCCGCCGCCTGGCCGATGAAGGCGAGGCCACGTTGCACGCGCCGGTCAAGGCCGTCATGACGGCCGATGTCCGCACGTGTGGACCCGACGAGACGAGCGACGCCGTCATGGAAGCCATGACCAGGCACCGCGGCCGCCACCTGCCCGTCGTCGTCGACGGTCGGCTCGCGGGCATCGTGTCGATCGGCGACGTCGTCAAGGCGCGGATCGACGAGCTCACCTTCGAGAAGGAGAGCATGCAGAGCTACATCAGCGGCAGTCCGAGGATGTAGCCGGACGCCGGGTCCGGGCGCAACGCCCACCACGTGGTGACACATCAGGGCAGTGGCGCGGGCTGGAAGGCGGTGAACCCAACGTAGGTGATGGCGACCGCGCCGAGGCCGCTGAGCACGACGAAGCCGACGACCACGTCGCCGACGAGCGGGACCGCGCCGACGAGTTGAAGCGAGATGGTGACGGCGGCGGCTCCGACGGCGGTCGCGGCCCGGGGCTGTTGCAGCGGCAGACGTCGTCCCACGCCATGTCCCCATCCGATGATCCCGAGCGCCGTCACCGCGATCCCGGCCGTCAGCCCGAGGACGCTGACGGGGATGAGCACGAGGGTGAAGGCCATGAACACGAACAGCGAGAGCGCGGTGAGGACGAGCAGGAGACCGACGGTGAGGGTGACGACGGGGTGGTCCGACAGAGCCCCCGCGATGTTGTCGAGGTTGCGCCGTCGCGTGCGTGCGAGACGCGCACCGACGAGCGCGAGTGCTCCCGCTGCCAGGACCGGGGGGACGACGATCGCCAACGGATCGCGCGTGCGTGTCGCGAGGTCGACCCCGGTGCGGCGCGCGATGTCGGCGGTCGGGGCGATCCGTCTGATGCCGGCGATGACGTGCAGCCGGTCGATCTCGGCGTCGCCGTCGACGAGGAGGATGCCGGCGAGCTGAGTGACGCGGGCATGCACCGAGCCGGTGATGCGGGTCGTGCCGCCGATGACGTAGACGGGCGCGGTGAGTGTCGTGTCGTCCGGGATGGTGACCATTGCGTCGCCGACGATCACCGTCTCTTCGGTGTCGTCGAGCCGGTGCTCGCCTGACAGCACGAGGCGAGCGGTGCCGGCGTCGGCGCCGTCGGAGGCCATCAGCAGCAGGCTGAGCAGCAGCATCGGGATGAGCTCGGGGTTCATGACGGCTCCTGGCGGGCGAGCGTCCAGACGCGGTCGGCGTAGAACAGCACGGGGACGACGGTGAGGAGGAGCAGCGCCAGGGCGTCGACGTAGCGCAGGTGGGTCAACAGCGTGATGCCCGTGGCGCCGGACGCCAGTGCGAGCGAGGTGGACAGGAACGAGGCCAGCCACCCGGCGACGCCGACACCGACCGCGCAGCGGGTGCCGATCGTGTCGCGCGTGGACAGGTCGGGCCACAGCGCGAAGTTCAGCGTGGTGTAGAAGGCCACCGCCAGCACGTACATGCCGGGCAACACGAGCGGTGGTACGGCGTCGGCGGCGGTCGACACGTGGAACGTGTACAGCAGGTGGGTGAAGCCGAACAGCCCGTACACCCACACCAGCAGCCAGCGCCAGTGGAAGGTCGTGTACAGCACCCCGGCCATCGCCGCGCCGACGACGTGGGTGACGGCGATGAACAGTCGGACGCCGAGGTCGGGCGACTGCCACGACGTGGAGATGTAGGCGGGCGTGTCGATGATGCGCAGGAACCCGAGGCTGTCGATGAAGAACGCCGCGAACATCGCCGCCACGGCCACCGCGAACGCCGGTGTGGTCGCGGTCGGTGCCGGTGGAACCGTGAACCTGCCCGGTCCGAAGTCCTGTTGCGCCAACTGGTCGACGAGTCGCGACGGGCGGAAGGCCAGGACCGCGAGCACGAGGACCGCCGGCGCCATCGCCGTGGCCATCACCGCGCTGAACTGTTCGACCTGCCACTGCTGCGGATACAGCGATGCGACGAAGAAGGCCAGCCCGGCCGGCAGCGCGGCCGCGAACCCGCGGTCGCGCACCGGGATCAGGTCGGCCATCAGACTGAACGTCACCGGCATGCCCACCCCGATCGCGGTCGCGCACACCACCACCCACGCGACGAACCACGCCGGCGTGGCCAGCAGGGGCGCGGCCGTCGTCAGCGTCAACTGGACCGCGATCACGACCGTCAACAGCCGCAGCTTGGTCCGCAGGTCGCTGCTCCAGCCACGGCGATCCATGAGCACGCCCGCGACGATCGCCGCGGCGAGCGCGACCAGGGCCAGCACAGCCATGACGTGCGACACGCTGTGGGCGGGCATGCCGAGGCGGTTCGAGCCGAGGTCTATCAGGCCGAGTTGGACGAACGTGAGGTTGTAGTAGTAGCCGGCGGTCAGCAGTGCGATGTAGCCGACGTACCCGGCGACCGGCACCCACCGGCGCTGCGTGATGAGATGCAGCAGTCGCAGGCGACGCCTGGCCTGCTCCGCACCGGACCGGTCACGACCCAGGTGTCGCCCGGTTCTGCGCAGGTCGTAGGGCATCGGCGATCTCACCGGCCCAGCTGTCGATGGCGGCCCAGTCGCGGAAGTCTCCCTCTGGAGCGCGGACGGCGATCATGATCGCGCGTTCGGCGAAGCCCAGCTTGGCTTTGTCGATCTTGCCGGCGAACACCTGATGGTCGTTCGGTGAAGTCGCCTCGGCGATCGCGGCGACATCGACCGGATCCTCCTCGGGCTTGGGCGGGTCGCCGACCGGTCCGCTCGAGAACAGCCACACCGCCGGCCGCGGGCGCTGCGAGGCGACACGGTCGGCCAGGCTCTTGGCGTCGTCCAACCAGTGGCCGGCGTACACGGCGCTGCCCATCACGACGGCGTCGTAGCCGTCGACGGTGTCGACGCGACCCGCGTCGGCGACCGTGACGTCGCACCCGTGGTCGCGCAACTTCTGGCCGATGCGCTCCGCGATCTGCGCGGTCGCGCCATGCTTGGATGCCGAGGCCACCAGCACACGGCTCGCGTTGGTGGTCATGCTGTCACCTCCTGTGCCCGCGGTGCGTGCGACGTTGCGCAGCGCCGCACCGAAGCTGTCCCCTGCCCTCGTCGGCGTCCCCGACCGCCGCCAGCGTCGGAGCCGTTCGCCACCACTATCCACGGCACACGGAGGCCGCGAGAGGGCCTTCAGCCTGCTGACGCCTGCGACGAAAGGCCCGGCACGCGGGTGCGGCCGCGGCGACGTTCGGGCCGTCACCCGGGGAGGTCGCCATGTCCGGATACCGCAGGACGACTGCACTGCTCGTCGCGGCGCTCGGTGTGGGCGTCGCGGTCGCCAGCATGCTCGGTCCGCTCGTGTTCGATGTGCTGCGCTATCGCACGTCTGACACCACGCTCAACCAGGTCATGGGCGGCGATCTGGCGGGGCTGGTGGTGGTCGCGCCGACCGCGCTCGCGGCCGGCGTGCTGCTGTGGCGTGGGCACCGCGCCGGACCCGTGGTCGCGCTCGCGCCGGCGCTGTGGGCCGTGTACATGTACGCCCAGCTGATCGTCGGCCAGGAGTACCTACAGCTGCCGGGCAACAACGAACGGTTCTTCCCGTTGCTGCTCACGCGGTCTTCTGCGGCTTCACGGGGCGATCGGGTGGCTGACCGTGCGCCTGTACGGGCCGCTGTTCACCACACCGCGACCCGCGGTCGACGCCGCCGGCACCGGCCGGCGGCGTCGCCCTCGCGGAAGGTCCCGGCGATTCCGGGACGTTCGCCTCGTTCGCCCAGTTGTTGAGTCGATGACTCTACGACTATGAGATTGGAGCTGACGCGCAAGACGGACCTCGCGCTGCGGGCACTGCGTGTGCTGGTCGACAGCGGTGGGCTGCACAAAGGCAGTGACCTGGCGGACGCGCTCGACACGACGACGGCGTTCCTCAGTCAGGTGATCGCACCGCTGTCGCGTGCCGGATGGGTGCGGTCGGTCCCGGGTCCGCGCGGTGGCTACCAGGCGACCGGGTTCGCGGTCGACGTATCGGTGCTGGAATTGATCGAGGCCGTGGAGGGGCCGGTAGAGACCGGCCGTTGTGTGCTGCGACCTCAGCCGTGCCCGGCGGAACTGCCGTGCGCCGTGCACGACGCCTGGCTTCCCGCGCGTGACGCGCTGACGGGCCGCCTGGCCGCGACGCCGGTCCTGTCGGCGGTGCACCAGTGAGCGCGGAGGGTGATGACAATGGCAGGGCAGACACACACGGGCGGGACCCTCGGACAGCAACCCGGTCCCTGGACACGAGGTCTTGCGCTCATCATGGTCGCGGTCGCCGGGTTGCTCGTCCTGGTGGTCGCCAACCAGATCGGCGGCGTGCTGATCGCCCGCGACCTGCGCGATGAGTACCAACAGCTCGTCAGCGACGCCCGAGTCGAGTCGCAGCAGCCCGCGACCGCGGCGGAGACCGGCGAGGCGACGTCCGCCGGCGGCGTCATCCCGGAGCTGACGCCCAAGGCGGATCTGTCGCCAGTGCCCGACGACGAGTCCAACGTCGCGGTGGCACCCGAGATGCCACCGCGCGCGGACCGTACCGAGCAGGCGATCGTGGACGTGACGTTCGAGGTCGTCGAGAACGTCTCGACGATCGATCCGGCCGGTGGTACGCGGCACGAAACCTGGGGGTACCGGCTCGTCGACGGCCCCGACGGTCTCGTGGTCGGCACGCCCGGCCCGGCGGTCCGGGCCCGGGTCGGCGACGTGCTGCGGTTCACGATCATCAACCCCGACGGCAACCGCAATCCCCACAACGTCGACTTCCACGCGGTCACCGGGCAGGGCGGCGGCGCGGAGGCGACCACCGTCAACCCCGGCGAGACCCGCACGATCGAGGCGCGCCTGCTGTACCCCGGGTTCTTCATGTACCACTGCGCCTACGGTGACGTCCCCGCGCACATCGCCCACGGCATGTCCGGCGGGATCCTGGTCGATCCTGCGACGCCGCTGCCCGCCGTGGACCACGAGTGGTACGTCGTGCAGTCCGAGTACTACACGGCCGACGACGACACCAGACAGCTCGACCGCACCGCCGTGACCGATGAAGACCCCACGCACGTGGTGTTCAACGGCGCCGTGGGCGCGCTGACCGACGACAACGCCCTCCAGATGGCCGTGGGGGAGCGCGGTCGCATCTACTTCGTCAACGCGGGGCTGAACCTGACGTCGAACTTCCACCCGATCGGCTCCCACTGGGACACCGTCTATCCCGAGGCCGCACTGCTGAACGCGCCGTTGCGGGGTTCGCAGACGACGCTGGTTCCCGCGGGAGGGGGCACCGTCGTCGAGCTCCAGGGCCAGGTGCCGATGACCGTCGTGCTCGTCGACCACGCGCTGGCGCGGGCGTTCGACAAGGGCGCGATCGGTCAGATCGTGATCAGCGGCGACGACGACGCCGAGATCTTCGAGGAGGTCACACCTGCCGACGCTGGAGATCTCGGGGCGAGCGCTCCGCCGGTCGAGCCATCGCCGCAACCGGAGGCCGATGCCGCAGCGGGCGACACGGCGCAGGTGTCGATCGTGGCCGGGTCCAGCACCTTCCAGGAAGAGGGCGCCACAGACGAGTTCGCCGACGCCGAGAATCCGGGCGATTACTCGGTCAACGTGCTCGAGGTCTCTGTCGGCGACACGGTGACCTGGACCAACGACGAGGCCGGCGTGGTCCACACGGTCACCGCCGCCGACGAGTCGTTCAACTCCGGCCTCCTGGGTCCTGGGCAGTCGTGGTCGTACACGTTCACCGAGCCCGGGGAGTTCGAGTACTTCTGCACCCCCCACCCATGGATGCGCGCCAAGGTGATCGTCACCGAGTAGCAGAAGCGCCCAGCTACGGCCTGGGCGCCGGCTACGAACCGAGGGTGCTCGAACCATCGCCCCCGCCCGTCAGCGGCGACCCATGGTGGGCCGACGACCCCGTCGATCCGAGGTCGCCCGCATCGCATGCGCAGGTGCTGTCGCCTGTTGGTGGCCTCGGAGACCTCACGTGGCCGCGTGGGCGAGGCGTCCGGGCGCCTGCCGTCGAATGCGCCCACGCGCACGGCGAAGGCCAGGTCGTTGCGATCCTCGTCCGGTTCGAGCTCGAGGGCTGCGGCGGCAACGTGCCGAGGGGTCAGCCGACCCTGTGCGATGACCCAAGGGTAGAGCCGGCCGTCCGTGACGGTGCGTGGTCGCGGGAGCGTGTGACGAACCCCGTCGCGGGTGAGGAACGGGGGCGCCGCGGATGCGCAGTCGCGTCGTGGCGTCAGAATCGTGAACTGCGACCCATCCCTGCGCCCAGAAGGCCCACCCGACATGAGCGACGCTGTCACCACCGAGGACCGCGAGGCAGGCCCGTGGCATGCGCTCGACGTCGCGGGCACGGTCGAGCGGCTCGACGTCGACCCCCAGACGGGCCTGGATGCCGACGACGTCGAGCGGCGGCGTGCCGAATACGGCGCGAACGTGATCGAGAAGTCCGAGGACACGCCGTGGTGGAGGCTGCTCGCACAGCAGTTCGCGGACCCGCTCGTGCTGATCCTGCTGGTCGCGGCGGTGGTCGCGGGCCTGGTCGGAGACGTCAAGGATCCCATCGTCATCGGCGTCGTGCTGCTGCTCAACGCGGGCATCGGTTTCTACCAGGAGCAGCAGGCGCAGTCGTCGATGTCCTCGTTGCGCTCGATGCTGACGTTCAACGCGCAGGTGCGGCGTGACGGTCAGGAGCAGGCTGTCGATGGCGCCGACCTCGTGCCGGGTGACGTCGTGCTCCTCAGCTCGGGCGATCGCGTCCCCGCCGACGGTCGCCTGATCTCCGCGCGCGGCGTGTCCGTGGAGGAGTCGGCACTCACCGGGGAGTCCACCGCGGTCGACAAGGCGGTCGATCCTGTGGATGCCGACGCCGCGTTGGCCGATCGGTCCAACAGCCTGTACATGAACACGACCGTTGCCCGTGGCCGGGCCG
The DNA here is from genome assembly GCA_036374135.1 of Euzebyales bacterium. Taxonomy (NCBI): domain Bacteria; kingdom Bacillati; phylum Actinomycetota; class Nitriliruptoria; order Euzebyales; species Euzebyales bacterium. Next base: position 15,533 of record DASUUK010000062.1, on the reverse strand, counting down.
AGATGGTCGTCACCGAGACGGGCATGGGCACCGAGGTCGGGCGCATCGCAGCGCGGCTGCGCGAAGGCGACGGTGGGCAGACGCCGTTGCAGCAGCAGCTCAGCCGCGTCACGACGGTGCTCGCGATCGTCGCCGTCGTGGCGTGCGCCCTGGTGTTCGTGCTCGGCATCGTGCAGGGCGACGACCTCGGCGAAACGGCGCTGGAGGCCATCGCGTTGGCTGTCGCGGCGATCCCGGAGGGACTTCCGGCGGTGGTCACCGTCACGCTGGCGGTTGGGATGAACCAGATGGCGCGCCGCAACGCCATCGTCAAGCGGTTGGCCAGCGTCGAGACGCTCGGGTCGACGACGGTGATCTGCACCGACAAGACCGGCACGCTGACGCTCAACCAGATGACCGCCCGGGAGCTGGTGACCCACGGCCGCACCTGGCACGTCTCGGGCGAGGGGTACGAGCCCGAGGGGTCGATCGGCGACGACGGTGAGCAACTGCCGCAGGCGCGCGACGTGCTGCTGCCGGTCGTGCTGTGCTCGGACGCCGAGATCTCGGGCGACGGCGAGCTGGAGGGCGAGCCGACCGAGGGCGCGCTGCTGGTCATCGGTATGAAGGCCGGCATCGACCCCGACGATGCCCGCCAGCGCTACCCACGCGACAACGCCATCGCCTTCGACTCGTCCCGCAAGTACATGGCGACGTTTCACACGCTGGACGACGACGAGCCGGTCGTGCTGGTCAAGGGTGCGCCCAGCGTGCTGCTGGACTGGTGCGTCACGTGGTGGGGCGCCGACGGTCGCGAGGACCTGTCCGACGAGGTCCGCGCGCGCATCGACGAGCAGGTCGACGCACTGTCACGACAGGGTCGCCGTGTGCTGGCCGTGGCGTCCCGCGCGCTCGACGCCCCGGTGGACCCCGACGCGCTGGAGGACGACCTTGTCGACCACGTGCGCGACCTGCACCTGCAGGCGGTCGTCGGCATCGTCGACCCGGCCCGTCGGGAGGCCGACGAGGCGATCGACCGCTGTGTGACGGCGGGGATCGCCGTCAAGATGATCACGGGGGACCACAAGGTCACTGCGGCGGCGATCGCGGACGACCTCGGCATCCCGCCGGAGGCCGTCGAGGGTCGTGAGATCGACGGTCTCGGCGACGAGGAGCTCTACGAGGTGGTCGAGCGGGCGGGCGTGTTCGCCCGGGTCAGCCCGCAGCACAAGGTCCGCATCGTCGAGGCGCTGCGCCACGAGGGTGAGATCGTCGCGATGACCGGGGACGGCGTCAACGACGCCGCGGCGATGCACGCCGCGCACATCGGCGTGGCCATGGGTCGCAGCGGCACCGACGTCGCCAAGGAGGCCGGTCAGATGGTCCTGACCGACGACAACTTCGCGACCATCGTCAACGCCGTCGAACGCGGCCGCGCCATCTACGACAACATCGTCAACTTCGTCCGGTTCCAGCTGTCGACGAACTTCGGTGCGATCATCACGATCCTGTTCGCGCAGGTCATCGGGCTTCCCGCACCGTTCACGGCGATCCAGATCCTGTGGGTCAACCTGATCATGGACGGCCCACCCGCGCTGGCGCTGGGTGTCGATCCGCCGGACCCGGACGTCATGGAACGCCCGCCGCGGGACCCCGACGCGCGGGTGCTCGACGTGCGGCGGGTGTCGCACCTGCTGCTGCTCGGGGCGGCCATGGCGATCGGCACGCTGGGCATGCTGCGGTACGGCCTGACCGTTGGCGACGACACGGTCGCGGGGACGCTGGCCTTCACGACCTTCGTGCTGTACCAGGTGGCGAACGCGTTCAACTCACGTGATGACGTGACGACGGCGCTGCGCCGCCACAGCCTGGCCAACCACCGGCTGCTGTGGGCGCTGGCGGCGGTGGTGGTTCTGCAGGTCGCCGCCGTGCACGTCCCGTTCATGCAGGCGATCTTCGACACGACGGCGTTGACCCCCGCCCAGTGGGGCCTGGCCGCCGGTGTCGCCGTGAGCATCCTGGTCGTCGAGGAGGCGCGCAAGGCGGTCGTCCGCGCGCTGGGCGGCGCCGAGCGCACGTGACGGGCCGCTGTGGACGCCAGTGGTGCATCACCGCATCTTGATCGTTGATGCTATGATGGCCAATCTATGAGGACGACCGTCACGCTTGACGCAGACACCGAACAGATCGTCCGCCGGCGCATGCGCGAGCACGGCGTGTCGTTCAAGGAAGCGATCAACGAGGCGATTCGAGCCGGTGTCCGACAGACGTCCGCGGTTCCGTTCCGCACGGAGGCCGTCTCGATGGGCCGGTCGTCGGTCAACCTCGACCGTGCCCTGCAAGTTGCCGCCGACCTCGAGGACGACGAGCTTCTGCGGAGGATGCGGACGGGCTCGTGAAGCTCGTCGACGCCAACGTGCTGCTGTACGCCGTGAACAGCGACGCGGATCATCACGAACGGTCGCGGCGGTGGCTCGATGATGCCCTCTCGGGTGGGGACACCGTCGCATTCGCATGGATCGCGTTGCTCGCGTTCGTCCGGCTGACGACCAAGGTAGGTCTGTTCCCGCGTCCACTGTCGATCGATGCGGCGATGGATCGTGTCGAGGCATGGCTCGGGACGTCTGCGGCCGTCGTCCTGGAGCCGACGGCCGACCACGCCACGGTCGTGCGCCGCCTGCTCCGGGACACCGGCGTGGGAGGCAACCTCGTCAACGACACGCACCTGGCCGCGCTCGCAATCGAGCACCGGTGCGGCATCGTCTCGTTCGACAACGACTTCGGCCGCTTCTCCGGCGTCCACTGGTCCCCGCCGCCAGCGTGACCGGCCCCGGCGTCCCGGATCGGGCGGCGGGCGAACGCCGGGTGCCGGAGGGCGCCGTGCGCGTGCCGCAGCACGTGCGGACACATGGCGACCAGCGCGTGAGCCGGCCCTCCGGACGGTCGTCGGGGGAGGGCGATCACACGGTCGTGACGAGCGGAGCGATCTCTCACGTCGCGTGGCGCGCGTCACGAACGTCCGTCCGCGCACGCGGCGGACACCCGGTCGTCGCCCCCGGTCGGCACGGCGGCCGTGGACCACGGCTGGTCGAGACCATGTGGCGGCTCGGCGTCTCCCGCGTCGTCCTCGCCCTCCCGGTCCGACAGGTCGTGACCGCCGAAGACGTGGAGCGCATACGCGGCGATGACCGTCGCGAGGATCGCAGCGATCGCCGCGGTCACACGGACCCCGGCGACGAACGCGTCCGTGACCGCGGCCACGACGGTCGCGCCGAGCTGGTCGGGCAGCTGACCGGCAACGGCGACCGCCGCGCCGAGCGTGTCGCGGACAGCCGCGGCGGGCTCGTCGGGCAGTGCCGACGGCAGACCGGTGGCGAGCACACCGCGGTACACCGCGACGCCGATGCTGCCCAGGATCGACAGGCCCAGCGCGCCACCCAGCTCGGCGGCCGTCTCGGAGATGCCCGACGCCGCCCCGGCGCGTTCGGCTGGCGCGGATCCGACGATCAGCTCGGTGGTCAGCGTCAGCACGGGTGCGAGACCGAGCGAGATCACGACCGAGGCCGTCACGATCAGTGCCAGGTCGATGGTGCCGCCCAGCTGTGTGAGCAGCACCAGACCAACCGTGGCGATCAACACGCCCGTCGCGATGATCCGGCCTGGAGCGAACCGTCGCGCGATGAACGGTGCGGCCTGGGAGCCCGCGACGAAGCCGGCCGCCGAGGGAACCGACCACAGGCCCGCCTGCAGCGGCGACAGGCCGATCACGAGCTGCAGGTACTGCGCGATGTACAGGAAGTAGCCGACCGCCACGAAGATGCTCGTCAGGTTCACGACCAGTGCGGCCGAGAAGCGGCGGTTGCGGAACAGCGCGAGATCGATCATCGGGTCGGACAGCCGTGCCTGCCTGCGCACGAAGGCCCACGCGAACGCGACACCCCCGACGATCGTGACCACCGCGGTGATGGACGGGCCATCCTGCGCGATCTGCTTGCAGCCGAAGATCACGCCGAGCACGGCGGTCAGTGACAGCACGACGCTCGTCAGATCCATCCGTCCGGCGTCCGGGTCCCGATACTCCGGCAGCAGCAGCGGTCCGAGCAGCAGCAGCGCCGCGATGACGGGCAGCGCGAGCAGGAACACCGATCCCCACCAGAAGTGCTCCAACACGACCCCGCCGAGCACCGGACCGACGGCGCTGCCGGCCGAGAACGCCGACACCCACACGGCGACCGCGGTCGCGCGCTGTCGGGGGTCGGTGAACATGCTGAAGATCAGCGACAGCGTCGACGGTGCCAGCGTCGCGCCGGCGATGCCCAGCAGTCCGCGGCTGGCGATGAGCATCTCCGGGCTCGTGGACCAGGCGGCGACCACCGAGACCGCGCCGAACGCGGCCGCCCCTGTCAGCATCAGACGGCGACGGCCGATCCTGTCCCCGAGCGTTCCCATGGTGATCAGGAACCCGGCGACCATGAAGCCGTAGATGTCCACGATCCACAGCAGCTCTGCGCTGCTGGGCTGCAGGTCGGCGCTCAATGTGGGCACGGCCAGGTGCAGCACGGTGAGGTCCATGACGTACAGCACACACGCGAGCGCCAGCACCGCGAGGCCGAGCCACTCGCGCACGCCCGCGCGGGTGGGTCCTGCGTCGTCCGTCTCTGCTGCCACGGTCATGCCGCGTCTCCTTTGCTGGTTCGCACACACAGACGTGTGGAGCCCCCCGAACTCATCGGCCGCCCGACGCGCGGCCGGACTGTGCACGCGCCACAAGAGTCGGGTCGTCGTGGAGACCATGCGCATCGCCGAGCTGCGCTGTTCGTCTGCGCGGTCCGCGCCCTCACACGCACAGCTGGCCCCACATCGGCTGCGACGGACCGTGAGACCGGCGACTTCACTGTTCCGGGCGCCGAGCCGACCGCCTAGCGTCATCTCGGACGTTGAGACCCGAGGTGGCGATCGGAGCCGACATGCAGATCATCGGCGTGGACCGTCGGCGCGTCCGACCGATCCTGACGGTGTGGCTGATGGCCACGGCGCTGCTCGTCGCGCTCGGCGGTGGCGCACAGGCAGCCGACGCGGCGGTGGTCACGGACGAGGCCCGCGTGGTGCTGTCGGGCACGGTGGACGTGGCGCGGGGCGAGACGGTCCGTGACCTGATCGTGCTGCACGGCGCGGTCAACGTCGACGGCGTCGTCGACGGCTCGGTGGTCGTCCTCGACGGGCCAGTCGCGGTACGTGGGACCGTCACCCGCGACGTCGTCGCGGTCAACGGCACGGTCGTCGTCGAGGATGGCGGTCACATCGGGCACGACCTCGTGTCACCACGGTCACCACGGATCGCGCGGGGAGCGACGATCGACGGGACGGTCCATCGTGTGCGGACCGACTGGGGCCTGCGCAGCGTCGCGGTGCCGTGGTTCTGGTCGTGGCTCGCCGTGTCGGTGTCGACGCTCGCGCTCGGGGCGCTGTTGACGCTGCTCGCGCCGCAGGCCGTGGACGCCGCCCTGACCACCGTCCGCACCCGACCCGGCGGCGTGCTCGCCGGCGTCGCGGTGGCGATGGTCGGTCTGCCCGCCGTCGCGGTCCTCGCGATCATCACGGTCATCGGGATCCCGTTCGGCGTCGGTCTGCTGCTTGCGTTCGCGCTGCTCTACGCCGTGGGCTACGTGGCGCTGGCGTGGCTGGCAGGCCGCGTGATCCGGCCCGGTCCGGGATCTGAGCTGTCGGCGTTCGCGGTGGGGTGGGTGATCCTGCGCGTGGCGGCCCTGGTGCCGATCATCGAGGGGTTGCTCTGGTTCCCCGGTGCCGCCGTCGGACTCGGGGTGCTCGGCGCGGCGGCGTGGCGCGCCCGCCGACCGTCGTCGGCGCCCGCGCCACCGACGCTGCCGGCCGCGGGAGCTCCGGCGTGACCCGCCGGACGGCGCACGTGCGTGGAGGGTCGCGCCGTGACCGTTCCCCGTCGTCCGGTTGACGCGTTCGGGGTGATCGATGAAGACCAAGGTTGTGCAGGACGACGTACGCGGTGGGGCCGACGCCGACTGCGTCATCCGCACCGTCGGGCTGGGCAAGCGCTATGGCGACGTCCAGGCGCTCGTGTCGCTGGATCTCGACGTGCACCGCAACAGCGTCGTCGGGTTCCTCGGCCCGAACGGAGCCGGCAAGACGACGACGCTCAAGCTGTTGCTCGGGCTCGTGCATCCGACCGCAGGCACGGCGTCCGTCTTCGGCCTCGACAGCGTGCGTGACAGCCTCGCCATCCGTGCGCGTGTCGGCTACCTCGCGCAGGACCCGCGCTTCTACCCGCACCTCACCGTGCGCGAGACCCTGAAGTTCACCGCGCGCTTCTTCTACCGCGGACCACGGGCCGCCATCGTCGCGCGCATCGACGAGATCCTCGAGCTCGTCGACCTCGCCGACCGCGCGGACCGCCCGGTTGGCGGCCTGTCAGGCGGTGAGCGGCAGCGTCTCGGCATCGCACAGGCGCAGGTCAGCCGCCCGGACCTGCTGATCCTCGACGAACCTGCGGCTGATCTGGATCCGCGAGGACGCCGCGACGTGCTGGAGATCATGACGCGGCTGCGCGCGCACACCACCGTGTTCTACTCGACCCACGTCCTCGACGACGTCCAGCGGGTCAGCGACCGGGTGGCGATCCTGCAGCGCGGCCGGCTGGTCGAGGATGCGCCCACCATCAGTCTGCTCGACGGTGACTCCGGCACCTACGAGATCACGGTCCGGGGCGACGGCGTCGCCGCAGCGCGCCGGCTCCGGATGCTCGGTGGCGTCCGCGAGGTGCACCGCACCCAGACGGGCGGTTCGGCTGTCGTGAGCGTCCGGGTCGATGACCGGGACGTGGCCGACGCGGTGCTGCCCGCCGTTCTCGCCGGGGGCGACGTGGTCGTGGCGTTCGGCCGCCGGCGGACGAGCCTCGAGGAGGTGCTTTCTCCTGCTGGTGGAGGATGAGGGACGATCGAACGCTGGAGCACGCTGAGCTCTGACACGTGCCCGGTGCCGGTCGCGCACGTCACCGCCGGACACGTGACTGCACGTGATGGCCCGAACGTCGGCCTTGCGCCGCGGCCCCGAACCGATCACGCTGGGGATGCGGCGTTTCCCGATCGCTCCACGTGTGCCGTCGGGATCGCCGGTACATGGGCTTGGCGAGATCGGATGCGCCCATGGGCACGCTTGCGTCGTCTGTTGCATCTGAGCACTGGACCGGCGCCGCGCCGGGCCGGTGGACCGTCGTCGTGCTCGCCGCCGCCGGCGCGCTGTCCGGCGTCGTGCTGCTGGTGCTCGCCGACGCCAACACCGAGTTGCCGCAGCCGGGACTGCACGCCGCGCTGGCGTACTGGATCACCATCCCGTACATCGTGGCGGGACTCGTCGCGTGGCGGAGGCGGCCCGACAGCCGGCTCGGGATGCTGATGGTCGCGGCCGGGTTCGCCAGCTTCCTCGGCTTCCTGGTCTGGTCCAACAACGACGGGCTGTTCACGCTCGGCGTCGCGGCCCAGTTCCTGCCCCCCGTGCTGTTCCTCCACGTGTTCCTGGCCTTCCCGACCGGTCGGCTGGTGTCCCGGCCGGAGCGGGTCGTCGTCGCGGCGGCCTACGGCGCGGCCGCGCTCACGATCCCCGCGCTCGCGCTCGCTCAGGAATCCCCCCGCAACGTCGTCGCGGTCATCGCGGCGCCGGCGATCGCTCAGGTCCTCCAGCGGGCGCAGCTCCTGATCATAAGCACCCTCTCGTTGGCCGGCATCGCTGTGCTCGCGCGCCGCCGCCGCACGGGCCGACCGTCGCGGACGGCCCTCGGGCTGCTGGTCGACGCGTTCTCCCTCGGCCTGCTGATGATCGCGCTGCTGCTGCTGGCCGGCTTCTTCCAGTGGCACGCGATCCAGGACACGGTCCGCCAGATGACGTTCGCCGTGATCGGGATCGCGCCGATCGTGTTCCTCGTCGGCCTGCTGGCGTCCCACCTCGGCCGTGCGTCGGTCGCTGATCTCTTCGTGGACCTCGGCGTCAACCCGGGTCCGGCGGAGTTGCAGCACGCGGTGGCCAGAGCGCTGCGGGACCCGTCGGCCACGCTTGCATACCGGGTCGAGGAGTTCGACGCGTACGCCGACATCGACGGCCACGAGGTTGACGTCGAACCGTCGCCCGGCCGGTCGGCGATGCCGATCGTCCGCGACGGCACGCCGGTGGCGATGCTGTTCCACGACGCCGCCCTCGACGACGAACCCGAGGTGCTGTCGTCCGTGGCAGCCGCGATCGGCATGACGATCCACAATGCCCAGCTGCAGGTCGAGCTGCGTGCGCGCCTCGAGGAGCTGCGCGGATCCCGTGCACGCATTCTCCAGGCCGAGCGGCTGGAGCGGCGCCGACTGGAACGCGATCTGCACGACGGCGCGCAGCAGCGGTTGGTAGCGCTGGCGCTCGAGCTCGGCGAGATGGCGGAGGTCGTGGTCGACCGGGATCTGCGCAGGCGGATCGACGACGCCCGCGCCGAGGTCTCGGCCAGCCTCGCCGACCTCCGCGATCTCGCGCATGGCATCCATCCGGCGCTGGTCAGCGACCACGGGCTGATGGTGGCGCTGGAGTCGCTCGCCACGCATGCCACGGTGCCCGTGCGCATCGACGGTTCGGTCAACGGGCGCCTGCCGGAACCGGTGGAGCTGGCGGCGTTCTTCATGGTGTCCGAGGCGCTGGCGAACATCGCCAAGCACGCCGGTGCGTCCGCCGCGGTCGTCAGGCTGGACCGCGGCCCGGGCGTGCTGCGCGTGGAGGTGTCCGACGACGGCGTGGGCGGTGCCACCACGGACCACGGCACGGGGCTCCGAGGCCTCGCCGACCGGATGGAGGCGCTCGGAGGACGACTGCGGGTCTGGAGCACCCGCGATCACGGCACGCGTATGCGTGCGGAGATCCCGTGCGCACCGTGATCGCCGAGGACTCCGTGCTCCTGCGCGAGGGTCTGGTTCGCCTGCTCACCGAGCACGGTGTCGAGGTCACCGGCACCTGCGACACCGCTGAGAAGCTGCAGGCGCTCGTCGACCGCGACCAACCCGATGCTGCGATCGTCGACATCCGGCTGCCCCCGACGCACACCGACGAAGGCATGCGGGGCGCGCTGGCGATCCGCGCGCAACATCCCCGCGTGAGTGTGCTCGTGCTGTCCCAGTACGTCGAGGTCGGCCTCGCGATGCGGCTGCTCGGGGACGACGCCGAGGGCGTCGGCTACCTGCTGAAGGACCGCGTGAGCAACGTCGCGGACTTCATCGACTCGGTCCGACGGGTCGCCAACGGCGGGTCGGCCATCGACCCGACGATCGTCTCGGCGTTGATCGCCAAACAGCGCACGGCCGACCCGCTGTCAGGCCTGACGCCGCGGGAGCGCGAAGTCCTTGCGCTGATGGCCGAGGGGAGGTCCAACCAGGGAATCGCGGACGAGTTCGTCATCACGCTGCGGGCGGTCGAGAAGTACGTCTCCAGCATCTTCACGAAGCTCGACCTCCCATCTACCGGCAGCGACTCCAAGCGGGTGCTCGCTGTCCTGTTGTACCTGCGCGGGTGAAGGTGCCGGCGGCGCCGCCGCTGAGCACACCAGTAAACCGTCCAACGGGACGCGGGTGTACCGGGTTGCCCCCAGCTGTCTCGTCGGCCACAGTCGGTCCAGCCTCCGACACGCTTGTCGGAACGGAGGAAGGTTCGTCGTGCGTTGTCCCGTCCCACGTGACACGTCGCCGCCACCGGTCTGACATCGTGCCGGCCACTACCGCGCAGGCGCTGCCGCCGATCGCCGGCCACCGCCGCGCACGGCGGGATCACCTTGTGGGGGTCGACGGCGATCACGTCGCCGCACTGCCGGGGCGTGAGGCGGAGTGCGCCGCCGTGTGCCGGGTGCTCGACGACGCGCGCGTGCAGGCCAGCGCCACGCTCGTCATCCGCGGTGATCCGGGCGTGGGAAAGTCGACGCTGCTGGACCACGCGGTCGCCCGGGCGACCGGCATGATCGTCCTGCGCGCCACGGGGGTCGAGGCCGAGCTCGATCTGGCGTACGCGGGCGTGCACCAGCTCGTCCGTCCGGTGCTCGACCGCATCGACGTGCTGCCGGCCCCGCAGGCGCGGGCGCTCGGTGCTGCGCTGGGCCGGGACGATGGAACGTACGAGCCCTTCATGGTGAACGCCGCGCTGCTGTCGCTCATGGGAGCCGTCGCCGAGATGCGACCGCTGCTCGTCGTCGTCGACGACCTCCACTGGCTCGACCGGGCATCGGCGAGCGCGCTGTCGTTCGCCGCCCGTCGGCTCCATGCGGAGCGCGTCGCGTTGCTGTTCGCAACGAGAGCGCATGCCGACCGCGCCGCGATGGAGCACGGCGCGCAGTTGCCGCAGCTGCGCCTGGGTGGACTGCCACCGGACGCCGCTGCCGCCGTGCTCGACCGTGGCCTGCCGCCGCGTGTCCCGCCCCACGTACGGCGCCGGCTGCTGGGGCTGGCCGCCGGCAATCCGCTCGCCCTGTGCGAACTGCCTGCTGCGCTGTCACAGGCGCAGTTGGCAGGACGCGCCATGCTGCCCGACCCGGTGCCGGTCACGTCGACGATCGAGCACGCGTTCGTGCATCGTGTCAGCGGTGTGTCCCCGTCCGCGCGCACGTTGCTGCTCCTCGCAGCGGCCGAGCGCCTCGGGGACGTCGGTCTCGTCCTGCGCGCGGGCCGGACGCTGGGATGTGACGCGGCGGCGCTCGCCGAGGCCGAGGCTGCCGGCCTGGTCATCGTCGTCGGCAACGAACTGCGGTTCCAGCATCCGCTCGTGCGGTCCGCACTCTACCGGAGTGCGAGCCGCCACCGGCGCCAGGCGGTGCACGCTGCGTTGGCGGACGGGCTCGGCGGGGCCGCTGACCGCGACCGGCGGTCGTGGCACCGGGCAGCCGCCAGCATCGGACGCGATCAGGAGATCGCCGACGAGCTCGAGCGATCGGCCGACCGCGCCCTGCGGCGGAGCGGCCACGCGACCGCAGCGATGATCCTGGAGCTTGCGGCGGAGCGCTCACCACGGCCTGCCGATGTCGTGCGTCGACTCGTCGCGGCAGCGGCGGCCGCGTGGGCGGCAGGTGACATCGAGCGCGTCGGCGCGCTGCTGGACCGTGCGACTCCCCGGTGCGATGACGCAACGGTCATGGCGGACATCGAGTTGCTGCGCGCCCACTGCGAGCGGGCGGTCGGAACCACGGGGCGCGCGTACGAGATCCTGGCGGAGGCGAGCGACCGGATGGCGGGCTGCGACCGGCACCGCGCGCTGGCGATGGCGACAGCTGCGGGCACGGCGGCATGGGGGCGCAGCGACGCCCCACACCTGGCCGAGGCGGTCGACCGTGTCGTCGCGCTCACGGGCGACGACACCGCCGGGGCGCCCGCGACCACGCAGGCACTGCTCGCGTGCGCCAGCGCCTTCGACGACGACGTCGAAGCCGCCGCGCGTTGGACCCGTCACGCCGTCACGTTGGCGGAGCGCAGCGGCCGCCCCGACGATCTGTCCATGACCGGTGCCGCCGCCATGTCCATCGGCGATGACGCGACCAGTCTCCGGCTGCTGCGTCGCGCGGCAGCGGATGCTCGCTCCGAAGGCGCGATCGCGGTCCTGACCAACATGTTGTCGGCACTCGCGGTCGCCGAGGCGTGGACCAGTCATCTGCGTTCGGCTCGCGCTCATGCCACCGAGGGCCTGCTGCTGGCGACGCAGACAGGACACAGCGCCTACGGGTCGCTCTACGAGGCCATCCTTGCGTGGATCGCCGCGGTCTCCGGCGACCACGACGAGTGTGCGCGCCTCGCCGTGCGAGCCGCCCGGCGTGGCCTCGAACAGGAGTTCGCGCCGGCGGTGGCGATCGCCGGCTGGTCGCGCGGCCTGGCGGCGCTCGGCGAAGGCCGCCCCGACGAGGCCCACGTGCATCTCAGCGAGCTCGTGCGCCGACACATCCGCAGCAGCCACCCGATGGTCGCCGTTGCGGCGACGGGCGACATCGTCGAGGCCGCCGTCGCGGTCGGCGACGAGGAGACCGCGGCGTCCGCCATGGCCGCACTCGAACCCCTTGCCGTCGGCACCGGACAGCCGTGGGCGTGCGCGGTCTTGGCCCGGTGCCGGGCATGGACGTGCCCCACCGGCGGCGAGCGGCAGTTCGCGGCGGCGCTGCGCCATCACGCGGACGGAAGCCGCCCGTTCGAGCACGGTCGCACGCTGCTCGCGTACGGCGGGTGGCTACGACGGCGCCGTCGGCGCATCGACGCGCGCGCGCACCTGCGGGCGGCCCTGCACATCTTCGAGCGGGTGGGTGCGACCGACTGGGAGGATCGCGCGCGCCGGGAGCTGCGCGCCAGTGGCGAGACCGTCGGCCGCGCGGCATCGATCGGCCTGGACACGCTGACCCCGCAGGAGGTGCAGGTCGTGCACTTCGTGCGCACCGGGGCGACGAACAAGCAGATCGCCGCGCAGCTGTACCTGAGCCCCCGTACCGTCGACTACCACTTGCGCAAGGTCTTCGTGAAGCTCGGCGTGTCGTCGCGGACGGAGCTGATCGCGCAGACCACAGACGCTCCTGACCGGTGGCGCGGATGACGTCGTATGCGCGGACCGGTGATCCCACCGTTGCGCGCAGGGCGTGACGCCGCCCAGGCTGAGCTCGACAGGATCGTGGAGGAGCCAGCCGACAGCGGAGCGCGCCGATGACGAGCGGTCCACCCGATGTCGCCGACCTCAGTCGCGACGGCCTGTCGGACAGCGCCGTCCGTGCGCGCGTGGCCCGCGGCGCGACCAATGACGTGCCGGTCGTGCCGACGCGCAGCGTCCGGCAGATCGTGCGGGCCAACGTCCTCACGCGGTTCAACGCGATCCTCGGCGCGCTGTTGCTCGTCATCCTGGTCGTCGGTGACCTGCGGGACGCCCTCTTCGGCGTCATCCTCGTCGCCAACAGCGCCATCGGCATCTGGCAGGAGTTGCGCGCGAAGCGGACGTTGGACCGCCTGGTCGTGGTCACGGCACCCGCAGTCCGGGTGATCCGCGCGGGCACCGTGCGCGAGGTGGGAGCGTCGGACATCGTGATCGACGACGTCATCGAACTGCGGCCGGGTGACCAGGTCGTCGTCGACGGGACCGTGCTCACGTCCGATGGTCTCGAGCTGGACGAGAGCCTCCTGACAGGGGAGTCCGACCCCGTGGCGAAGGCCGCCGGCGACGACGCGTTGTCGGGCAGCTTCGCCGCCGCCGGCAGCGGCCGGTACAAGGCGACCCGTGTCGGCGGTGACGCGTACGCGAGGGACATCGCCGCACGGGCTCGCAGCTTCACCCTCTTCGACTCGCAGCTGCGCCACGACATCGACACGTTCCTGCGCCTGGCCACATGGGCGCTGCTTCCGACCGCGGCCATCCTCATTGTCAGCCAGCTGCGCACGCAGGCGACCGTCGAGCAGGCCGTCGCCGCCTCGGTCGGCGGTGTCGTCGCGATGGTGCCCGAAGGACTCGTGCTGCTCACGAGCACCGCGTTCGCCGTCGCCGTGGTGCGGCTGGCGCGGCATCGAACCCTGGTGCAGGAGCTGCCGGCCGTGGAGGGTCTCGCGCGTGCCGACGTGTTGTGTCTCGACAAGACCGGCACGCTGACGCGTGGTGCGATCGCGTTCACCGACCTCGAGCTCGTCGACGTACCTGGAGACGTCGAGTCGGCGATCGGTGCGGTCGCGGCCGCGGACCCCAACCCCAATGCAACCCTCCGGGCGGTCGCGACGCACTTCCACGCACCCGACGGGTGGGTGGCGACGGGGGTCGTTCCGTTCTCGTCGGCCCGCAAGTACATGGCCGCCGCGTTCGAGCATCACGGCGTGTGGGTGCTCGGTGCCCCGGAGGTGTTGTTCGCCGTGATCGACGCCGATCCCTCCATCGAGGCGCGCGTCGCCGCGCTCGCCGAGGACGGTGCGCGTGTGCTCCTGATCGCATCTGCGGATGGCGCGGAAGCACTGTCCGAGCTCCCCCGCGACCTACGGCCCCGTGCGCTCGTGGTGCTGTCCGACGAGCTGCGACCCGACGCGGCCGCGGTGCTCCGCACGTTTCATCGTGATGGCGTCGTCATCAAGGTGATCTCCGGCGACGATCCACGCACCGTCGGCGCGATCGCGCGGCGTGCGGGGATCGTCGATGTGCGCGTCGTCGACGCCCGCGCGCTGCCGGACGAGGGTCCACAGCTGCGCGCGGCCGTCGAGAGCGGCACCGTGTTCGGTCGCGTCCGCCCACAGCAGAAGGAGGCGATGGTCGCGGCCCTGCAGTCGGCTGGGCACGTGGTCGCCATGACCGGCGACGGGGTCAACGACGTGCTCGCCCTGAAGCGTGCCGACCTCGGCGTCGCCATGGGATCGGGCAGCCCGGCGACGTGCGCCGTCGCCCAGTTGGTCCTCCTGGACGACGAGTTCGCAGCACTTCCCCGGGCGCTCGGCGAAGGTCGGCGGGTCATCGGCAACGTCGACAGGGTCGCCCGCCTGTTCGTGACGAAGTCGGTGTACTCGTTGCTGCTCGCGTTGGCGGTCGGTGTCGCGGTCCTGCCGTTCCCGTTCCTTCCCCGCCACCTGAGCCTCATCGGCGCACTGACGATCGGGATCCCTGGGGTGTTCCTGGCCATGGCGCCCAACACCCGCCGCGCCCGGCCCGGCATGGTGGGGGACGTGCTGCGGTTCGCCGTCCCGGCAGGGTCGGTGGCGGCTGCCGCGACCTTCGCCGGGTACTACGTGACCCGGCTGCTGCCCGACGTGAACCTCGACGAGGCGCGGACGACCGCGACGCTGGTGCTGCTGTCGGTGGGTCTGCTCGTGCTCGCCCGCCTCGCCCGGCCGCTGACGACTGCGCGCAGGATGCTGATCGGGGCGATGACCGTCGCGATGGTCCTCGCGACGGTGGTGCCCGGGCTGCGTGCCTTCTTCGCGCTCGACCCGCCGCCACCGATCGTCGTTCTGGCCGCGATCGGCGTCGTCGCGATGAGCGAGCGCCTGTTGCACCTCGGGGACAGCATCGCGCTGCGGCGCCGGCCGCCAGCCGACGACGCGCACCCGCCGCGGGGCGACGTGCGTCCGCCGGCACCGGAGGGGGCGGGGCTGTGAGCCTCGTGCGCAAGCGCGTGCAACGGCTGATCCGACCGCCGTACGGGGCGTCGCTGGGCGCGCTGGTCCTCGCCGTGGCGTGCGTCGGCGGCGTGGTCGTGCTGCACCTGCGCAGACCGGACCTCGACCCGCTGCGCCACGTGCTCAGCGAGTACGCGAACGGCCCGTTCGGAGTGGTGATGACCGCGGTGTTCTACGCGGTCGGTGTGGCGTGCATGGCACTGGGTTGGCGGCTTCGGACGGCCCTGCGGTGGCATGCCGTGACCGCGGCGATGCCGGCGTTGTTGATCGCGGCCGGGGTCGGCATGGTCCTCGCGGGAGCGTTCGAGGTGGGGTTGCCGGGCGCGCCCGACAGCGTCGACGAGACGATCCACAGCCTCGCGTCGATCGGCGCGTTCGTGACGCTCGTCGTGGCGATGGCACTGC
>DASUUK010000061.1 GCA_036374135.1 Euzebyales bacterium | reverse complement strand
GTACGTCGCGATCACTCGCGATCCACTCAGGCAAGGTCGCGGCGCACCGCCACTCGACAGGTCTTGTGGTCCGCCTGTGACCGTCTATCGTCGCGCGTGTGAGCGACTGCGACGTGTGGCACTCCCGTCCGGCACCGGGCTCCGGGTGCGCAGACACGGACTGCTATAGGAGACGGGCGTGAGGAGGGTTCGGCTGGACGGCACGGCCCTGACATGGGGTGTGCTCGCCGTGGGCGTCACCTTGGCTCTCGTGGTCCTCGGCAGCTCCGGCCTCACGTGGTTCGATGCCGCCCTCGTCGGCTACCTGATGGGGACGTTGTTCGCCATCTTCGGCACGGTCTACCGCTATGTCGTGTGGATGAAGCGGCCCCCCACAGCGAAGCTGAACGCGCGTGGGTGGGAGCTGTTGTGGCGTGGCCGGCAGCCGGGACGCAACCTGCTGATGCTGCCGGGACTGGTCGTCTCGAAGCTGTTCGTGCAGGGCTTCATCCGACAGCGGTCGACGACGCGGTGGCTCGGTCACCAGTTGTTGTTCTGGGGATGCGTGCTCGCGGTGGCGGTCACGTTTCCGCTGACGTTCGGGTGGCTGCACTTCGAGTCGGTCGGGCAGGTCGCGCGGGACTACCGGCTCGTGGTCGCCGACTTCGCCACGCCCGTGACGTTCGACGCCCGCAGCGTGTTCGGGTGGTTCATGTTCCACGCGCTCGACGTGTCCGCGGTGCTCGTCATCGCCGGTGTCATCGTCTTCCTCGGGCGCCGTCTGCGCGACCCCGGCGCGCTCGCCATGGAGCGCTCCAGCGATTTCCTGCCGCTGGCCGGGCTGTTCGCAGTGTCGGTGACCGGGCTCATGCTGACGGTGTCGAACCTGTGGCTCGAAGGGCGCTTCTACACCTTCCTCACGACGACGCACGCGCTGACGGTGATCCTGGGGCTGATGTACATCCCCTTCGGGAAGCTGTTCCACATCTTCCAGCGCCCCGGCAACCTCGGCGTCGCCTACTACAAGCAGGAGGGCGCGCGGGGGCCTCAGGCGCAGTGCGCGAACTGCGGCGAACCGTTCGCGAGCCAGATGCAGGTCGACGATCTGAAGGAGATCCTGCCGGCGCTCGGGTTCGACTACGACATCCCGCAGGGTCGCGGCGGCGGCAACTGGCAGGACACCTGCCCTCGGTGCCGGCGCACGCTGATCACGCTCGCCCAATCGCAACGTGTCGGAGGGTTCGGCTGATGGCGACGAGGCCCGTCACGGAGGAGGCGCTCGTCGAGCGCTACGGACCCCATCTCAACCTCGCGCCGCCGGGCGGCTGGCAGCGCGACGGCGACGAGGTCGACCGACTGGTGCGCACCCACTGCTGCTTCTGCGGGCAGCAGTGCAGCCTGTACCTGAAGGTGGCCGGCAACGAGGTCGTCGGGTTCGAACCCGACTACGCGTTCCCGTTCAACGAGGGCAAGCTGTGTCCCAAGGGCGTGAAGCGCTACCTGCAGGGCAGCCACCCCGACCGCCTCCACGACCCCCTCGAGCGCGACCCGGACGCCCCGGGCGGGTTCCGCACGGTCACGTGGGAGCGGGCGTTGTCCCGGACCGTCGACGAGATCCAGCGCATCCAGGAGCGGTACGGCAACGACGCGTTCGCGATGCTGTCGGGCGTGTCGCTCACGAACGAGAAGTCGTACCTGATCGGCAAGTTCGCGCGGCTGGCGCTGGGCACGGCCAACCTGGACTACAACGGCCGTCTGTGCATGGTGTCGGCTGGGGCGGCGAACAAGAAGTCCCTGGGCATCGATCGCGCGAGCAACGCGTGGGACGACATCCCCCGCGCCGAGGTGATCTACCTCGCCGGCGCGAACGTCGCCGAGTGCGCGCCGATCACGACGAGCTACATCTGGCGCGCACGCGACCACGGCGCGAAGCTCATCGTCCAGGACCCTCGGGTCACGCCGATCGCCCGCACCGCCGACGTGTTCCTCGGGCTCAAGCCCGGGACCGACTCGGCGCTGCTCGGCTCGGTCCTGCACGTGCTGATCGCCCGCGACTGGATCGACCACGCGTTCATCGAAGCGCACACCGAGGGCTTCGACGCCGCGGCCGAGGCGGTGCGCGACTACACCCCCGCGTGGGCGTCACAGGTCACCGGCGTCCCGGCGAACCGCATCTTCGACGCCGCTGAGCTGTGGGGCACGTCGGAGACCGGCATGCTGTTGCACGCCCGCGGCATCGAGCACCAGACCAAGGGCGTCGAGAACGTCATGGCCTGCATCAACCTGGGTCTGGCCACCGGCAAGTACGGCAGGCCGGGCTGCGGGGTCACGACGATCACCGGCCAGGGCAACGGCCAGGGCGGGCGTGAGCACGGTCACAAGTGCGACCAGCTGCCGGGCAACCGGGACATCACGAACCCGGAGCACCGCGCCTACATCGCCGACGTATGGGGCTGTGCCGAGTCCGAGATCCCCGGCAAGGGCCTGACCGCGCAGGAGATCATCGAGGCAATCCACGCCGACGAGATCAAGGGCCTGCTGTCGATCTGCTTCAACCCGCTGGTGTCCCTGCCGGACACCGCGCACACGCGGGCGGCGCTCGAGAAGCTCGAGTTCTACGCCAACATCGACTTCTTCCTGTCCGAGACCGCGCAGTTCGCCGACGTGGTGCTCGCCGGGTCGCTGCACGAGGAGGACGAGGGCACGTCGACCAGCGCCGAGGGGCGGGTCATCAAGATCAACCAGGCGATCGACCCGCCGGGCAACGCCCGCAAGGACTGGCAGATCCTGCTGGAGATCGCCCGCCGGCTCGGGCGCGGCCGGTACTTCGACCACTTCGTCTCGACGCAGGACATGTTCGAGGAACTGCGGGTCGCGTCGAAGGGCGGCGCCGCCGACTACTACGGCGTGACCTGGCAGCGGGTCGAGGACGAGCAGGGCGTGTTCTGGCCCTGCCCCGAGATCGGTCACCCCGGCACCAGGCGGCTGTACGAGGGCGGCCGGTTCTACACCCCGAACGGGCGCGGCAGGTTCAACGCCGTCAGCTATCGCGACCCGGCCGAGGTCGTCGACGACGAGTACCCGATCTGGCTGACGACCGGCCGCGTGGTCAGCCAGTACCTGTCGGGCACGCAGACCCGGCGGATCGGCCCGCTCGTCACGCAGTACCCCGAGCCGCTGCTGGAGATCCACCCGCAGCTCGCTGATCGCCACGGGATCGCCGACGGCGACCTCGTGCGCGTGACGTCGCGTCGCAACTCCATGACGCTGCCCGCCCGCGTCGTGACGACGATCCGCCCCGACACGGTGTTCATCCCGTACCACTGGGCGGGGGCGCAGGCGGCGAACCAGCTCACGAACCGGGCGCTCGACCCGGTCTCGAAGATCCCCGAGTACAAGGTGTCGACGGTGCGCATCGAACGTCTCGGCGAGCGCCGCGCGGTCGTGGACAGTCGCGACACACGGCTGTACACCGACGCGAACGCCACATCGCCGCGCGAACGGTAGGCGCACCAGACCGGACAAGGGAAGGGACGCAGGTGGAGGACGCAGCGACCGGCACGGGCCGCGCCGATGTCGGCGAGCTGTATGCGGGCCGCGACGACGTGGTGTTCGTGATCGACCAGAGCCGCTGCATCGGCTGCAACGCGTGTGTCGCCGCCTGCGCCGAGTGCGGCACCCACCGCGGCGAGTCGATGATCCACCTGGAGTACGTCGACCGCGGGTCGACCGTCCAGACGGCACCGATGGTCTGCATGCACTGCGAGGACCCGACGTGCGCCGAGGTGTGCCCCGCCGACGCCATCAAGCAGAACGAGGACGGCGTCGTGCAGACCTCGCTGAAGCCCCGCTGCATCGGGTGCTCGAACTGTGTGAACGCCTGCCCCTTCGGTGTGCCGAAGTACATGGCCGAGATCGACCAGATGATGAAGTGCGACATGTGCTACGACCGCACATCAGAAGGTCTGGCGCCGATGTGCGCGACGGTGTGCCCGTCCGAGGCGCTGTGGTACGGCACGCGCGAGGAGTTCACGCAACGCCGGCAGGGTCAGCTGCTGTCGGACTGGGATTTCGGCAACGCGCACATCACGACCAAGGTCGCCACGGTCGTGACCGACCGCGAACCAGGACCACTCGATGTGCTGCTCGGGCGGGAGCCGCAGTTCCGCTGGCAGGACGACCCCTTCGCCCTGGAGGGACGCGGATGAGCGATGCGCGGGACGGCAGGACGCCCGACGCGAGGAACCTCGACCCCCCGATCGGCGCCGCCACCTCCGGTGGTCACCGCACCGGGGACCGCGGGCTGCGACCGCGCGAGGAGCCCTCACCCGTCTGGCGACGCGACTTCCCCTACACCTCCGAGGGCGAGGAGACCGTGACGCGGCGGGAGTTCACCCGCTACCTGGTGCTCGCCTCTGGAGCGTTCGCCGCGGGCAACGTCGTCGTCGCGGGATGGGCGTCCGCCCGGGACGTCCCAGAGGGTGCGCCCTCGCGGATCGTCGCGCTCGACGACGTGCCGGTTGGCGGGTCGCACCTGTTCCGCTACCCAGGTGCAGAGGATCCCGCCATCCTCGTGCGCACCGGCGACACCGACGTCGTGGCGTGGAGCCAGAAGTGCACGCACCTGGGCTGCGTCGTCTACTACGCGCAGGAGGAGCAACTGCTGGAGTGCCCGTGCCACGAGGGCTTCTTCGACGTGCACTCCGGCCGTGTCGTCGCCGGTCCGCCTGAACGACCGCTGCCGCGGATCGCGCTCGAGGTCCGCGACGGTCAGGTCTGGGCGACGGGCTACGAGGTCGCCGGGCCCCTGGGTGCGTCGCGATGAGCCGCGAACCCGTCCGGCCCACCCGGAGGCGCGAGCGCACGGTGTCCTCGGCTGTCGCCGTGTACATCATCGTGCTGCTCGCGCTGCAGATCTTCCTGCTGACCGTGGCGCTCGACGCCCTGCTCGGCTACGACCCCGCGATGGCGTGGGTGTCCGCCGGCTTCAGCGTCCTGCTCGCGATCGGTTCGGCGCTGTTCTACCGCTACCTGCGGGGCTAGCGCTCACGCCGCAGCGGTATCGGCTCCCGCGAACCGCATGAGGGTGTAGACGAGCGCCGCGAGCGCCACGCCGGCGAGCAGCAGCAGGCCGATGAGGTACGAGCCGGTCGCGCTGTACACGAGACCCATGACGATCGGCGGGAAGAACCCGCCGAGGCCGCCGGCGGCGCCGACGAAACCGGTCACCGCGCCGACGCGTTCGGGTGGTGCGAGCCGCCCGACGAGCGCGAAGACGGCCCCGTTGCCGACACCGAGCGCGGCCGCCGCCGACAGCAGCGCGACGGTGCCCACGACGATGCCGGGGGCGAACGCCTGGACGGCCGCGGCGGCGGTCACCACACCGAAGGCCACCACCAGCACGCGTCCGCCGCCGAACCGGTCGGCGAGCCAGCCCCCGACCGGGCGGGCGCCGGTGGCCAGCATGATGAACCCGGCGGCGCGGGCGGCTGCGTCGGCGGTCTGCAACCCATAGACGTTGCCGAGGTACGTCGGCAGGTAGACGCCGAACGCCACGAAGCCGCCGAAGGTGAGCGCGTACAGCGCGGACAGGTCCAGCGTGATGCGCAGCGACAGAGCCGCCCTCAGCCGGTCACGGATCGGGATCGGGTGACGGTCAACGCCGGGTGCGTCGCGGCCGACGAACCACGTGACCGCGGCGGTCGCGAGCATCACGGCGGCCACGACGAGGAATGGCACCGACCGTGACGTCGCCGCAGCGATCGGCGGTGAGGTGAACCCGGCGAGGGCCGTCCCGACATTGCCGACGCCGTAGACGCCGAGCGCGAAACCGCGTCGCGCGGGCGGGAACCAGTGGTTCACGAACGGAATGCCGATGGCGAACGACGCACCGGACACACCTAGGAAGAACCCACCGACGAGCAGGGCCGGGTATGACTCGAACGCGGCGAGGAACAGCAACGGCAGGACCACGAACAGGCTCAGCCCGGTGAACATCTCCCGGCCCCCGAAGCGGTCAGTGAGCGCACCGATCGGGATCCGCGCGATGGAGCCCAGGATGACCGGGACCGCCACCATCACCGAGACCTGCAAGGCGCTGAGGCTCAGTGCGTCGCGGTAGTCGGGAGCGAGCGGCGACAACAGGCCCCACGCCCAGAAGTTCGTCGTGAACGCGAACGTTGCGACGGCCAGGGCGACCACCGCGCCGCCAGGCCGGGCCTGCCGCTCACGGCTGGAAGTGTTCACGTTCGACATTGCACTCTCCACGGTCGACCCTGCGATGACCAACGTGGTCCTCCACGGAGTCTGATCGATCGGCGGACCGATCATCCAGAGGTGGGACGGATGTAGCCGGGTGAAACCTGTTGCGGCCTGACGTCACCGACGTGCCTCCCCTAGAGTTGAGCGTCCACGACCGTCGGAGGCGCGCATGGGCTCGGATGAGACGACCGGAGCACCATCGGTTGGCGGCCCGACCGATCCGGTGAACCTGCCGCAGGCGGCAGCGGAGTTGCTGCACTCGGCGAAGGCGACGCCTGCAGGGCGGGCCGGACGGACACTCACCCCTGGGGCCGGTGCGCCGCTGAAGCAGTCGCTGCTCGCACTGGCCTCCGGACGATCGCTCGCAGACCACGAAAGCCCCGCCGCCGCGACGTTGCAGGTGATCAGCGGCACGGTGCGGCTGACCGGCGGGGGACCGCACGACATCGACCTGCGTGCCGGCGACCACGCCGCCATCCCACCCGTGCGACACGGGCTCGAGGCGCTCGACGACGCGGTTGTGCTGCTCAGCGTCGCGCAGGGCGCACAAGGCGCCGGTGCCTGACAACCCACCATCGTCGGCGTGACCGCGTTGGCCGCGCGTCGATCGTGGGTTGGCGGTGCCCACCGAGGTTGAGTGCCACCAGCCTGGGCGTCGGGCCGGTGCAGGCGGAAGCCGCGGCGCATGGTCGGGATGGCCGACAGCGGCCGGAACCACAACTGGCCGCGCCGGACGACGATCTCGGCGCCGGCGCCGAACACAAGCCGGTCGAACAGGTTGGCCAGGGGCCCGGGGTCCATGCCGTACCAGCCGCACAGCTCGGCCCAGACCTCGGGCCGGGCGGCGATGTCGGTGCGGACCGCCTGGTCGGGCGCTCCCAGGGCGTGGCGGAGCAGCGCGGTC
>DASUUK010000060.1 GCA_036374135.1 Euzebyales bacterium | reverse complement strand
CCGGTCCGATGACCGTCACCGTGTTCAGATCCGGCACCCAGCTCGAGCAGCACACCGATGACGCCATCTGGGAACTGATGTACTTCGGCCACTCCCGGCGCCCAGCCGCAGCCTGAACAGGGTGCGCTGGCGTCGACGGCGGCAGCCACCGAGACCCGACCCGATCTCACGTTCCGGTTGTTGGCTGCAGCGAACCCGTGCTAGAACCGGACCGTATGCGTGATCCTGGGGCAGCGCTGATGCAGGCGCTTGACACATTGCGCGGCGTCGCCACTGAGCTGACCGCCGACGACGCCGCCGAACAACTCGACGCTGCGACGTTGCACGTGTTCTGGCGCGAGTGGCCGGCGCTCGGCCGCTGGTCCGGGGCGCTGTGGCGGCAGCTGAACGCCGACCTCGAGATGCCGTCGGCCATGCCGACCAGCGACGATGAGGTGCACGAGTTGGGCGGCAGCGGCTGATGACGGCGCTGAAGGACTTCATGACCACGTCGGTGCACACCGTGACCGCCGATGCCACGGTCTCCGAGGCGGCCGAGGCGATGGTGCGCGGCCGTTTCGGGTCGGTGGTCGTGATGGCGGGCGGCACTCTCACCGGCATCTTCACCGAACGCGATGTTCTGCGAGCCGCCGCGCGGCGGGCTGACCTGTCGACGTCGACGGTGCGCGACTGGATGACGCCCGATCCGGTGACGGCGTCGGGCGACACAGAAGCAGACGACGCTGCCGAGACGATGATCAGCCAGGGCTTCCGTCACCTGCCCGTCACTGAACGCGGCAAGCTGCAAGGGATCGTAAGCCTGCGCGACATCCTCAGCGACCGGATGCACCTGCACCGTGGTCGACCGGCACGATAGGCACCGTGTAGAACGCTCGTCAGGCTGCCGGGAACGCCCCGATCGCGCCGCTGACCACCACCGGTTTCGCACCGTTCCCACGGCGCGCCCGCCCAGTGGCGGGATCGATGACTGTCCGCTGCTCGAGCCGTTTGTCGGCCGTCGGTCATCTGGCGGGCGGAGGCGGCTCCCGGTCGCCGTGCGCTCCACGGTCGTCATCGAGACCTGCCCGCGGTGGTGATCGCAGTGCCAGCGCGGCGACGGTCGTGGCCCACGCGCCGGAGGTCGGGTCGAGCACCGCGAAGTGGTCGGCGCCGGGCAGCGGCACGAGCTCGACCGCGTCCCCAGCGGCGCTCGCCCGGTCGCGGTACGCCGCGCTCTGATCGAAGGGCACGTGGGCGTCGGCGTCACCGTGCACGAGGACCTGCGGCACGCCGAGCGGCAGGTGGGCGATCGGCGCCGCGGCGCCATAGGCCGCGGCGACCTCGTCGGGTCCTCCGCCCAGGAACGCCTCGACGGAGCCCCAGCCGACGCCGGCGCGCGCGGCCGCGTCCAGGTCGAGCAGCCCGGCGGCTGCCAGCACCAACGCTGGCGTCAGCCCGCGGTCGCGCAGGTGGGCGGCGGCGCGCAACGCCAACTGTGCCCCCGCTGAGTGTCCCAGCAGCACGACCCGCGCGGGATCCACACGGTCGCCGGCGAGCATCGGGAGGGCGGTCACGGCGCGCACGACGTCGTCGGCGCTGTGCGGCCACCCACCGCCGGTCGGGCCGACGCGACGGTACTCGACGTTCCAGGTGGCGTAGCCGCGCGCCGGCAGGTCGACCGCCAACCCGTCCATGAGGTCGCGGCCCCACTCGTGGCGCCAGAACCCGCCGTGCACCAGCACGACCGCGGCGGCGGGCGCGTCACCGGCGGGTAGGCGCAGGTCGCCGAGGTGCGCGGGATCGTCGCCGTACGCGACCGTGCGGGGCGGGTGCGTGTGCAGGGCGTGGAGGTGCCACAGCGCCCACAGGAAGCCGCCGGTCCCACGTCCTGCGAACGCGGCGGCGCAGGCAGCGTCGGCGGCGTCGGGAGCGCCGGACGGCGCGCCGCGGGTGACGGCGACGACCGGGAACGGCGCGCGAGCGACCGCCGCCGCGAGTGTGTCGTCGTCGCGCACAGGCGCGATCTCGATCGCCGCGCCCGCGTAGCGGTCGCGCTGCAACAGGCGGCGCAGGTCCGCACCGGCGACCGGGCCGACCACGTCGACCGCGGCGCCCGTGCGCGCCGCCCACGCCGCGCAGCGCTCCGGCAGCGCGACCGTCTCGTCGGTTGTCCGCGCCACCAGGTACACGGGCGCCGTGGACGCCTCAGCCATCGCCGTCGGGAACGACCGCGACCGCGACGAGCTCGACGAGGGCGTCGACGTCGAACAGCCGCGACACCTCGAACAGCGCCATGGCGGGATAGTGGCGACCGAGGCGTCGCCGGTAGGCAGCGCCGAGGGCGTGCAGGTTCGCCCGGTACGCCCCGGCATCGGTCACGAACACCTGCAACGACACGAGGTGCTCGGGCCCCGCGTCGACCGCGGCGAGCGCTGTGGCCAGGTTCGCCGCGGCCTGGTCGAACTGGGCGGCCAGGCCGTCGGGCAGCGACCCGTCGCCGCGGTGGCCGGTCTGCCCGCCGAAGTGGACGGTGCGCCCCGGTGCGGCGACGACCGCGTGCGAGAAGCCGGTCGGCGGCAGCAGCGTCGGCGGGTTCACGATCTCGTGCGGCGACTCCGCCATCGCTAACGTCCGGTCCACTCGGGGTCGCGGCGTTGCGTGAACGCCGCGTGGAACTCGGCGTGGTCGGCAGAACCCATCAGCAGCGCCTGCACGAGCGCCTCGGTCTCGACCGCCGCGTGCAGCCCCATGTCCTGCTCGCGGGTCAGCAGCGCCTTGGTCGCGCCGTACGCCAGTGTGGGACCGTCGGCGAACGTGCGGGCCAGCATCGCGACCGCCGACGCCAGGTCGCTGTCGTCGACGACGCTGGTCGCCAGCCCGTACTCGAGCGCCGTGTCGGCGTCGACGCGGTCGCCGAGCAGCAGCAGCTGCGTCGCGCGCGCCAACCCGATCATGCGAGGCAGCAGGTAGGCGATGCCCATGTCGGCGCCCGAAAGGCCGACGCGGGTGAACAGCAGCTGCAGCGAGGCCGAGCGCGAGAGCACGCGCAGGTCAGCGCCGAGCGCGATGACCGCGCCCGCGCCGGCGGCGACACCGTTGACGCCGGCGATCACCGGCAGCGGGACCTCGCGCAGCGCCTGCAGCACCGCGCCGGTCATGCGCGTGAACTCCAACCGGTCGCGGGTGTCGGCGTGCTGCAGGGCGCCGATGATCTCGTGCACGTCACCGCCGGAACAGAACCCCCGTCCGGTGCCCGTCACGACGAGCACGGCGACGTCGTCACGTGCCGGCAGCTCGGCGAGCAGGTCGCGCAGGTCCGCGTAGACCTCGAACGTCAACGCGTTGAGCCGCTCGGGCCGGGCGAACGTGACGGTCGCCACGCCTGCGTCGATGTCGAGCTCGAAGTGCGCCCACTCGCGCGTGAGCGGGGCGCTGGCCCGGAACGTCACGTCGTTGCCTCCCCGGTCGGTCGTCAGTGCTGGATGCCCCCGCCGTCGAGCACGAGCGCCTGGCCGTTGACGGGAGCGGCGTCGTCGGACGCCAGGTAGGCAACGGCGGCTGCGACCTCGTCGGGTGTGATCAGACGGCCGAGTGGCTGCTGGTGCTCGAGCAGGCGGCGCGCGGCCGCGTCGTCGTGGTCGGTCAGTGCAACGATGTTCGCGACGCTGCGGTCGGTCATCGCGGTGTCGACGTAGCCGGGGCACACGGCGTTGGCGGTGATGCCGGTCCCCGCGACCTCGGCGGCGACGCTGCGCACGAACCCGAGCGCGGCATGCTTGGACGCCGCGTACGCCGAGATGTACGGGGCGCCGTGCAGCGACGCAACCGAGGCGACGACGACGATGCGGCCGTGGTCGCGCTCGCGCATCGCCGGCAGCGCGGCCCGCGTCGTCAGGAACACCCCGGTCGCGTTGACCCGCAGCTGGCGGTCCCAGTCCGCCAGCGTCGTGCGGTGCACCGGCGCCGACGCCGAGACGCCTGCGTTCGGCACGACGACGTCGACCGGCCCGACACGGGCGAACAGCTCCGCGACGGCGTCCTCGTCGGTCACGTCGCAGCGGACGGCCTCGATCTTCCCGCCGCAGTCCGTGACCGCCGCGGCGACGTCGTCGAGCGCGCGCCGGTCGCGCCCGACGGCGACGACGTCGACCCCATCGGCGGCGAGGCGCTCGACGATCGCCCGGCCGATGCCGCGGCTGCCACCGGTGACCAGCGCCCGCCGCCGGGTCACCGCCGGTCCCCCGGGTGGTCGCGGTACAGCTCGCGAGCGATGATCGAGCGCTGGATCTCCGACGTGCCCTCGTAGATGCGCAGCGCCCGCACCTCCCGGTACAGCTCTTCGAGCAGGTGGCCGCGCTGGAGGCCGGACGCACCATGGATCTGGACGGCGGCGTCGACGACGAACTGGGCCATCTCGGTGGCGTACAGCTTGGCCATGGCCGCCTGACGCGTGACCCTGCCCGCGCCGGCGTCGTGGGCGGCGGCCGCGTCGTAGACCAGCAGCCGCGCCGCCTGCAGGCGGGTGGCCATGTCGGCGAGCTGGTGGGAGATCGCCTGGAACGCACGCACGGGCCGTCCGAACGCGGTGCGCCGGTCCGCGTGGTCGAGCGCCGCGTCGAGCGCGGCCTGCGCCATCCCGACCGCGGCCGCGCCGACGCTGGGACGGAACAGGTCCAGCGTGCGCATCGCGACCGCGAAGCCGCCGTCGACCTCGCCCAGCACGCCGTCGGCCGTCACCTGCACGCCGTCGAGCTCCAGCGTCCCGATCGCGTGCGGGGCCAGCAGCTCCAGCGGCGTGCCGGTCACCCCGTCGGCGTCACCGGCGACCGCGAACGCCGTGACCCCGCGCGCGCCGGCGTCCGGGGTGGTGCGCGCGAACACCGTGTAGACGTCGGCGTCGGGGGCGTGGGAGATCCATGTCTTGGTGCCCGTCAGCCGGTAGCCGCCGCGGTCGGGCTCGGCCCGGAGCTCCAGCGCGGCGGCGTCCGACCCGGCACTCGGCTCAGTCAGCGCGAACGCCGCGACGGCGCGCCCCGCTGCGACCCCCGGGATCCACCGCGAGCGCACCGCATCGCCGCCGGACTGCAGGATCGGGTACGACCCGAGGCCCTGGACGGCCAACGTCGTCTCGGCGGTCGGCGCCGCTGCCGCGATCGCCTCGCGAAGCACGCACAGCTCGGTCGCCGACGGCGGGGCGTGCGCATCCCCGCCGAGCTCTGCCGGGTACAGGCGCCCCAGCAACCCGTGGTCGGCCAACGCGAGAAGCAGGTCGCGGTTGACCCGCCCCGGAGGCCCCTGCGCAACGATCGGCGCCAGCTCGTCACGGGCCAGCACGCGGGTGTCGGCCAGCAGCCGGCGGTGCTCGTCGCTCAGCAACGCATGCCGCCGTCAACGGTCCGCACATCGACCTCGCTCGTGAGGTGGGTCGTGCGATCGTATCGGATCTGCTGGCATGATCCGATCGGTCGGGCGACGGCGGCGACGGGCAGGTGAGGTGGCGTGCGGGTCATCAGTGTCGGCGGAGGACCGGCCGGCCTGTACGCCGCGATCCTGCTACGGCGGGCCGATCCCGGCATTGCGGTCACCGTCCACGAGCGCAACGCTCCGGAGGACACGTTCGGCTTCGGCGTCGTGTTCTCGGCGGCGACCCTGTCGGAGCTGGCCGACGCCGACCCAGTCAGCCACGCGCGGATCCTGCGGGAGTGCGCACGCTGGGACCCCGTCGAGATCCGCTACGGGGGTGCGCGGGTGCGCGCGCACGGCAACCGCTTCGCGGCGGTGTCGCGCCACCGGCTGCTGGCGATCCTGCAGCAGCGCGCGGTCGAGCTCGGCGTCGACGTGCGCTTCCGCTCACAGATCGACGACCCGGAGCCGCTGCGCGTCGGCGCCGACCTGCTGCTCGGCGCCGACGGGGTCAACAGCACGGTCCGCCGGGCCTGGGGGGACGTCTTCGTGCCGCGGCTGACGGTCGAGGGCAGCACCTACATCTGGCTCGCGACGACCCGGCCGTTCGACGCGTTCACGTTCATCTTCACCGAGACCGACCACGGACTGTTCCAGGCACATGTCTACCCGTTCTCGGAGACCACCAGCACCTTCATCGTCGAGACGTCGCGGGACACCTGGCGGGCGGCGGGCCTGGACGCCGTCGACGCCGCCGCGCTCGCGCCGGGGAGCAGCGATGCGCACTCGATCGCCTACCTGTCCGAGCTGTTCGCCGACGACCTCGGCGGCCACGAGCTGATCGGCAACAACTCCAGGTGGCTCGACTGGACGACAGTACGCACCGCGACGTGGCGCCACGACGGCGTGGCGCTCGTCGGCGACGCCGCGCACACCGCACACTTCTCGATCGGGTCGGGCACGAAGCTGGCGCTGGAGGACGCGATCGCGCTGGCAGGCGCGGTCGAACGCTGCGACGACCTCGACACCGCGCTCACCGAGTACGAGGCGGTCAGGCGTCCCGCGGTCGAGCGCGTGCAGCAGGCCGCCTCCGAGAGCCTCGACTGGTTCGCCCGCTACCACCGGTACTGGGGGCTGCCCGCCCCGCAGTTCGCGTACTCGCTGCTGACCCGAAGCGACCGCATCGACTACGACAACATCCGCCGCCGCGACCCCGATCTGCTGCTGGCCGTGGAGCGCTGGTTCGCGGAGGAGGCTGGCCGCGGCGCTCACGACGTCGCGCTGGTCGTGCCGCCACCCCCGGCCCTGACCACCGTCGAGGTCGCGGCGCGGCGCCTGCCCAACCGCACCGTGCTGACCGTCACACCCGACCAGCGCAGCGCCGGCGACGGCACGCCCACCGACGACCTGGTCGACGCGTACCGTCGGGCGGCGCTCGGCGGCGCGGGCGCAGTCGTCCTCGACCACGTCGCGGTCTCGGCGCACGCGCGCATCAGCCGCGGCGACCCAGGGCTGTGGACCGACGCGCACACGCGACGCTGGGCCGACGTCACTGCCGAACTGCACGCCGCCACCGACACCGCCCTCGGTGCGCAGCTGCTGCACGCCGGCGCACGCGGCGCCACGCGGCCGCGGGACGCGGGCGTCGACCTGCCGATGCGCGCGGGCGCCTGGCCACTCGTGGCCGCCTCGGCGGTGCCGTACACGACCGTCAGCGCCGTGCCCCACGCGCTGGACGCGCGGCGTCGGGCCGAGATCGTGGCGGACTTCGCCGCCGCCGCCCAGCTGGCCGCCGACGCGGGATTCGACCTGCTGGAGGTCCACGCGGGGCACGGCTACCTGCTCGCCGGGTTCCTGTCGCCGCTGACCAACCACCGCGACGACGAGCTGGGCGGCGACGTCGCGGCACGTCTGACGTTCCCCTTGGAGGTCGTCGACGCCGTACGGGCCGCATGGCCGGTCGGGCGACCCCTGTCGGTGTGCGTGTCGGCCAGCGACCTGCAGCGCGGCGGGCTGGCCGAGGACGACGCCGTCGAGATCGCGCGTGCCCTGGCCGCCCACGGCGTCGACGTGCTGCGGGTCGTCGCCGGCCAGACCACAGCACACGCCAGTCCCGACTACGGCAGTGTCTACGATGCCCGGTGGAGCGACCTGCTCCGCAACCGCGCGGGCGTGTGCACGATCGCGTCGGGTGGCGTCCCAACGTTGTCCCAGGCCAACCACCTGCTCGCGGCGGGCATGGCAGATCTGGTGATCGTAGGACGGCCATTGCCCGTCGAGCCGCCGTGGCTCGCGGCGCTACGGGCGAACCGAGCGGACACCGACAGGACCTAGGACAGCGAAGGGATCGGCCATGGACGTCGGGGTCGGACTGCCCACCGCGGTGCCGGGGGTCGACCCGGCCACGGTGGTCGAGTGGGCACGCCGCGCCGACGACGGCCCGTTCGCCAGCGTCGGCACCGTCGACCGGATCGTCTACGACAACCTCGAGCCGTTGGTGTCGCTGGCCGCGGCCGCGGCTGTGACCAGTCGCGTCGAGCTCGTGACCTGCATCCTCATCGCACCGCTGCGGGAGCGCTCGACGCTGGCCAAGCAGGTGATCAGCCTCGACGCCCTGTCGGGTGGACGCCTGACGCTGGGCGTGGCGATCGGCGCGCGGGGCGACGACTACGAGCAGAACGAGCTCTTCTCCGGGGGCGGCCGGTCGGGTGTGCCGGCCGCCCCCGGTTCGGCGGGGGTCGCCGGCCAGCCACGCGGCGAGCGGCTGACCGACCAGCTGACCGCCCTGCGCGCGCTGTGGGAGGACGGACGCGTGACGCCGTCGGGTGCGCCGCGGCCGGCGCCGAGGATCCTGGTCGGCGGCGCGAGCGGCCCGGCGTTCGCGCGGATGGCACGGCTGTCGGACGGCTACGTCCACGGCGGCGGGCCGCCCCGCGCGTTCGCCTCGGCCGCCGTCATGGCCCGCGCCGCCTGGGCCGACGCGGGCCGGCCGGGACAGCCGCAGCTGTGGGGTCAGGGCTACTACGCGCTCGGCGACGCCGCCCAGGTCGGTCGTGACCTCCTGCTCGACTACTACGCCTTCACCGGCGCGTTCGCGAGCCGCATCGCCGACGGGCTGCTGACCACGCCGCTGGAGGTCCGCGCCTTCGTGGAGGGCTACGCCGACGCTGGTTGCGACCACCTGGTCCTGCTGCCGGCGACCGGCGACCTGTCGCAGCTCGACCGCCTCGCCGACGTGCTGGACCGCTGACCGGTTTGACCACGTCGCCGCGTCGCACTGACCGTTGCGCGGGTGGAGCACGTCGCGGCGTCGTCCGGGCCGCGACGTTCGCCCCACCGCCGGCCGCGCGCTCACCAGACCTCCCTGGACGTCCTACGATGCGGTGGGTCGACGCGTGAGGTGCGCCATGACAGCCGGCGAATGGCTCAACATCGCGGATTACTTCCTGGGAGACCGGGTGCGCGAGGGGCATGGCGCCCAGGTCGCGCTGCGCCTCGACGACGGCACGCGCACGTACGCGGAGACCGAGCGGCTCGCCTGCCGCTACGGCAACGCCCTGCGCCAGCTGGGCGTCCGACCCGAGGAGCGCGTGCTGATCGCTCTGCCCGACGGCGCCGCGTTCGTGGGCGCGCTGTTCGGCGTCCTCAAGCTCGGTGCGGTGGCCGTCATGGTCAACCCGGCCCTGCCGGTCGATGGCCTGCGCGCGATCCTGGACCACGGCCGCGCACCCGTGGCCGTCGTTTCACCGTCCGCGGTCACCACCTTCGAGCAGGCGGCGGAGGGCAGCCGCGAGCCGGCACCGCGCCTGCTGGTCGCCGGCGGTGACGGTGGTCGACACATGACGTTCGCGACGATGGACGTCGCCGACGAGCTCGACGCCGTCGTCACCCACCGGGACGATCCCGCGATCTGGCTGTTCTCCGGCGGCACGACCGGCCGGCCCAAGGCGGTC
Source organism: Euzebyales bacterium (assembly GCA_036374135.1). Lineage (NCBI taxonomy): Bacteria > Bacillati > Actinomycetota > Nitriliruptoria > Euzebyales > Euzebyales bacterium. The sequence goes on along the minus strand of DASUUK010000060.1, from coordinate 2,401 downwards.
GTGCAGCGCCACGGGTCCTACGCCAATGCGGCCGAACGCTACGCCCGGCAGACGATGCGCTACCGCGCGGACGACATCGCCATCGGCGTGCCCAAGCTGTACTTCGGGTACGCGCTCGGCGCCGTGCTGTTCTTCCCGTTCGCCGTCGGCGGCTCCGCCGTGCTGTTCGGCGACCGGCCGACCCCCGAGGGGCTGTTCGCCCGCATCGACCGGCACCGTGCGACGGTACTGGTCAATGTGCCGTCGATGATCGCCGCGCTGGCCGACCACCCGCTGGACGGACGTGACCTGTCCAGCCTGCGGTTCGCCACGTCGGCGGGCGAGGCGCTGCCCGCGTCGCTGTACGAACGGTGGATGCGGACCTTCGGCGTCGAGCTGTACGACGGGCTGGGCACGGCCGAGATGTGGCATGTCTTCGTGACCAACCAGCCCGGTCACGTCCGCCCCGGCACGCTCGGCAGGGCCGTCGCGGGCTACGACGTCGAGGTGCGCGACGACGAGGGACGCCGGCTGCCGCCGGGTGAGGTCGGCCGGCTGTGGGTGCGCGGCGGGTCCCGGGCCACCGCCTACTGGCGGAACATGGCCGCAACCCAGCAGGTGTTCCGCGGCGAATGGGTCGTCACCGGCGATCTCATCGTCACGGACGCCGACGGCTATGTGACGTACATCGGGCGCGGTGACGACGCGCTGAAGGTCAAGGGTCGCTGGCTGCTGCCCGCCGAGGTCGAGAGCTGCCTGCTGACCCACGACCGCGTCGTCGAGTGTGCGGTGGTCGGCGCGACCGACGCCGACGGCCTGGTCAAGCCGGTCGCGTTCGTCCTCGCATCGTCGCCCGACGCTGACCTGGCCGACGAGCTGCAGCACTGGGTGCTCGACCGCCTCGAGCCATACAAGCACCCGCGGCGCGTGGTGGTGCTCGACGACTTCCCACGCACGCACCTGGGCAAGATCGATCGCGGCGCACTCAAGCGGCAGGCCGCGGCGGGATGAATGGTACGCCGTGCGCCGGGCCTGATGGTGATCGGTTCGCGCCGTCGCCGCGATCATGACGCCAGGCCCGGTGGAGATCGGGACCACACGGCGACCCGACAGCCGCTGAGTTGCCGACCAACGCGACCGGGCCGGCGGAGATCACGTCGATCCAAGGGACCGGACAGACGCGTCGTGAGCGCTAGACGCCAATGGACCGCCGGCGCACAGCCGACTCGTTCGCTCGGTGACGGTGAATGACGCCGGGCACCGTTTGTCGTTGCCAGCGGGTGGAAACCTGCGCGCCCGATCATCGACGTCAGGGCATCCCATGAGCCAGGGCAATCCTCCGCAGCGCCAGTCCCAGCCCGGCCGCCAGCACAAGATGCGACCCGAGCCAGATATCGCCGGGCGCGAACACCGCGGCAGCGGACGCCTCGATGGCAGGATCGCCATCGTCACGGGCGGCGACAGCGGGATCGGACGCTCGGTCGCCGTGTTGTTCGCCGCGAAGGCGCTGATGTCACGGTCGTCTACCTCGAGGAGCACGACGACGCCAAGGACACCGCGCGCCTGGTCGAGGACGAAGGGGGCCGCTGCCTGCTGGTCGCCGGTGATGTCGGCGACGAGGCCTTCTGCGCCGACGTCGTACAACAGACGGTCGATGAGTTCGGCCAGCTCGACGTCCTCGTGAACAACGCGGCCGAGCAGCATGTCAGCGATGACATCGCCGACATCTCGACCGAACAGCTGGAGCGCACGTTCCGGACCAACGTCTTTGCGATGTTCCACCTCGTCAAGGCGGCGGCGCCACACCTCGGCGAGGGCGCGTCCATCATCAACTCGACGTCGGTCACGGCCTACCAGGGCAACCCGATGCTGGTCGACTACTCCGCGACCAAGGGTGCGATCGTCGCGTTCACGCGTGCGCTATCGCAGCAGGTCATCGGCAGGGGCATCCGTGTCAACGCGGTCGCGCCGGGGCCGATCTGACGCCGCTGATCCCGGCGACGTTCCCGCCGGACGCGGTCGAGTCGTTCGGGAGCAACACGCCGATGGGTCGCCCCGGGCAGCCCGACGAGGTCGCGCCCTGCTACGTCTTCCTCGCCTCCGACGACGCTTCCTACATCGCCGGGCAGGTGCTCCACCCCAACGGCGGCCAGGTGATCAACGGCTGACCACGCCGTTTCTCGGACCGCGGTCAGGCGGTAGCCGGCCAGGAGCGAGGACCGGGCACAGCAGAGCTTCAGGCCCTGACCACCACGACACTCGACCGCTCCGCGCTGCCGCCGCAAGCATTGTTTCGCGGCAGGTGCAACGTGCCGTCCGCGCGCGCCGTCCTCGACCGTCATGACCCGCTGCCCTTGTGGTCCGTGACGCGCGGGCCGGCGGCCGTGGACGGGTCCGTGCCGATACCGCCGTCGGGCAGTCC
>DASUUK010000059.1 GCA_036374135.1 Euzebyales bacterium | reverse complement strand
GGACTGCCCGACGGCGGTATCGGCACGGACCCGTCCACGGCCGCCGGCCCGCGCGTCACGGACCACAAGGGCAGCGGGTCATGACGGTCGAGGACGGCGCGCGCGGACGGCACGTTGCACCTGCCGCGAAACAATGCTTGCTGCTGGCACCACGGGACCGGCGTCGACGGTGGCCGCCGACCGGCGTCGAAGCCCGACCCGGAAACCGGCGGTGCGGTCGGTGTGGGCGGCGCTGGTGCTCATCGCGGTGGTGATCGCCGCGGGCCGTGGTCGCCTACCTGCCTCACTGGACACCGGCGGCGGTGCCGGCGTCGGCGCCCGCGACGCAGTCTCCGCGGAACGGGCGATGGATTATCTGCGTACGGTGGCGTCGCAGCCGCGATCGATCGGCACGCCCGCGCACGAGGCGACCATCGACACCATCCAGTCGCGCCTGGACGCGCTGGGTGTCGAGTCGCAGATCGTCGAGGACGGCGTCGCCACGCCCGACTTCGGACAGGTGTTCGCGGGACGCCTGCGCAACGTCATCGCCCGCATCCCCGGCACGGACAGCACCGGCGCGGTGCTGCTGATCAGCCACTACGACTCGCTGCCGACCTCGCTGAACGCCAACGACGGCGGGCTGGGCGTCGCGACCGCGCTGGAGACCGTCCGCGCACTCCAGGCCGGGCCGGCGCCGGTCAACGACATTACCCTGTGGTTCGGCGACGCCGACGCGACCACCGCGATGAACAGCCGCTGCTGCTGTTCGCCCGACAGATCCCCGAACGCGGCGTCGCGCCGCTCGGCCAGCCCCCACTCATCCAGCAGCCGCTCCCACGGCGACCCCTGCGGGACAGCACCGAGAACAGCCGCAGCGCCTCCCACACCTTCAACCGTGGAGGCAGCGCCGAGTCCTGAAGCTGGCTGCTCACCAGCCGCCGGACGCGCCAGCGTCGGTCCGCGGATCAGGGCCCAGGACGTCGAGGTCGCCGCCGTCGGCGCGCCGCAACCCCTGCAGACACTCGACCTTGTGGTCTTGCCCGACCCGTTCGGGTCGGGCGGCCCGAAGATCTCCCCGGCATGCACATCGAACGACACGTCGGCCACCGCGACGGTGGCGCCGTGCACCTTCCGCAGGTTGCGTACGCGGACGGCCAGCCCGGACGCCGCGTCGGCGCTCATGACACTCACCCCTGCACACGCTCCTAGCGTCAGTCAAACCGTGCGGATCGGTACGGCGCGCCGGGTCCAACGGCCCACCACCGACCCAGCGAAGGTCTCCGCGGCCAGCCGCATCCACGACGAGCTGCCGTCGTGGGCGATGCCGTCCAGGACCCGGTGGGGTGGGACGTTGGGCCCTGGGACGTCGAGCGTCGGCCGGCAACACTGACGTCATGTCAACTCGCGTCCTCCTCGCCAGCCTGGTCGGTGCGGCCGTCCTCGGCGTCGTCGTCGTCGCGGGTCGCTATCGGCGCGATCTCCACGACGCCTACGCCCGCCTGGCCGCGGTTGACCGGCGGGTGATCTCCACCGCGTTCGGCGCGGTCGAGTACGCCGAACGCGGCCACGGTGAACCGCTGCTGGTCAGCCACGGCATCTTCCACGGCTGCGACGGCGGACTGGTGACCGCACGAGACCTCGCGGACGACCGGCATGTCATCGCCCCCTCACGCTTCGGCTACCTCGGATCGGACCTGCCGGTCAACGCCAGCGGCGCCGTCCAGGCCGACGCGTTCGTCGCCCTGCTCGACCACCTCGACCTCGACACGGTCGACGTGATGGGGGTCTCGGCCGGCACGTCAGCCGCCGTGCAACTCGCGCTGCGCCACCCCGACCGGGTCACCCATCTGGTGATCTCCTCGGGCAACCTGCCCGGCAGTCCCACAGCGATCGCGCCGCCAGGCTGGGCCAAGGCGTTCTACTCCGATCCCGCGATGTGGACGCTGAAGGTCGCCACCCCGCCGATGCTCGAACGGCTGGTGGGCGTCCCCAAGGGATTCCCCAAGGACGCAGACGACGCCCGGGTCGTCGCCGAACTCATCGAGAGCATCTTCCCGGTCCGTCCACGCGCGCAAGGCGCCATTTTCGACGCATTCACCTCCAACCCCGAAATGAACACCTACCCGCTGGAAGCCGTGCACGTGCCGACGCTCATCATCCACGCCACCGACGACCCGCTGGCCTCCTACGACGCCGCCGCGCACGCGGCCGACCGCATCCCCCGCGCCGTCCTGGTCCGCCTCGACACGGGCGGCCACCTCCAACTGGGCCAGACCGACAGAGCGCACGCCGAGATCACCGCGTTCCTCACGACCCCAGCAAACGCCTGAGCCTCCGCCGAAGATCAGATACGGGAGCAACGCGACTCTCACCAGGCTCGCCGCCGACGCACCGGCACCGTCCCCGACACCGCCCACGCCGTCGACCGCTCCCCGCCGCCTCAGCAACAGCCTGGCGCGAGCCCCGGCAGGTACTGGACCTGGCGCCCACCGCGCCGATCATGAGCCGGGCGACGCAACAAACCGCGCAAACCCAGCTCGCTGATCGGCTGGCTGTTTCGCCCGCAACGGCCACGACAGGCGGCATGCATGCGAGGTGTCCGCCGCGGTCATCAACGACACCGTCTGTGGGCCAAACGGCAGCGGCGGGTTGAGGCCAACGACTCTTTGCACACGGAGCGTGCCGACCGAGGCTGAAGACCGTGTCAAGGAAGGTCCGCGTGATGGTGGAACGCGAGGTCGTCATCGAACGCCTTCGTGTGCTGCTGCGCCGATTGGCGGCTCGGCGGAACGTGCGGCACGCCGCGGTGGGTGTGGCCGACACACAAGGCACCTGGAGATGGAGCGACGCCCGTCGGGCAGGCGACGCCTGATGGGACCGCGATGCGCGCCAGCACACCGTGGTTCTTGGCCAGCGTGACGAAGCTGTACATCGCCGCGGTGGTGCTGCGTCTCCACGAACAAGGGATGGTGGAGCTCAGCGAGGCGGTGGTCGGCTACCTGCCGGAGCGTCTCGCCAGGGGGCTTCACGTTCTCGATGGCGTCGACTACACCAGCCAGCTCACTCTCGTTCATCTGCTCGGCCACCTCAGCGGGCTTCCCGACTGGCTTGACGAACGCCCGCCCGGTGCGAAAAGCCTGGTCGACGAGCTCGTCGAGGACGGCGACCGCGTCTGGACGTGCGAGGACGCGGTCATGCGTGCTCGAGACCGGCTCACGCCGCACTCCCACCGTCCGATCCTGCCTCGGTCAAGCCGCGGATCCGGTACAGCCACACGAACTACCAGCTGCTGACGGTCGTCGCCGAGCACGTGACCGGCGAACGGATGGCCATGCTGTATGACAAGCACCTGTTCGGACCGCTCGAGCTGGCTCGTACCTGGCTACCTGGCGACTCGCCCAAGGCGCGTGTCGACGACCCCGCAACTGCCTGGATCGGCGATCAACCCCTGCAGCGTCCCAGTGCCATGGCCTCGTTCAAAGACCTGTACGCCACGACAGACGACGTGCTCAGCTTCGGCCAGGCATGGGCGAGGGGGACGCTGTTCGACGATCCGGCCACGCACGAGCTCATGCGGC
>DASUUK010000058.1 GCA_036374135.1 Euzebyales bacterium | reverse complement strand
ACCCGCGGCCTACCACGGGAGATCACTGAGCCGACCCTGGGATCGGTGACGGAGCCTTCGTTGTGGCTGAGGCGTTCGGGGGTCAGGGGGCACGGTAGATGGCCTCGTAGCCGGATGCGTCGGTGCGGAGTCGGGTGACGTAGTCGTGCAGCGCGTCGGCGGGGACGCGGCGGGCGCGGCCGATGCGCACCGACTCGATCGCGCCGACACGGAGCAGGTCAGTACCCGTCGGGACCCGACGACCGCACCGTCGGTGACGTCACGGCGCTTCTGGTCGAGTCGGCGAGTTGGCGGCTGGTGAAGATTGGTCAGGATCTACGGTTCGTCGTGGCGGTTGGCGTCCGGTTCCAGGTTGCGGAGGCGTTCGAGGATGTGGTCGAGTGCGGCGACGAGGTCGGTGGCGTGGATGGCGTTCATGTCCCCGAACAGGTGGCGTCCCAGGTTCCGGTACCCGGCATGCCACCGCCGAGCGGTCTGGTTGCCACGGTCGGTCAACGTGACCAGTGTGGCTCGCTGGTCGGTCGGGTGTGGTTGGCGGACTACGAGCCCGACGTTCTCCAAGGCGTCGACCAGGCCCGTGACATTGCGCGGGGTGCACCGCAGCGCGTCGCTGAGCTGGCGTTGCGTCATCGGCCCGTCCCGGCCGATGCGCCAGATCGAAGCGGTCAGAGGCGTGACGGTCCAAGTCGGCGAGGGGGAGATCTTCGGCCTCCTCGGCCCGAACGGTGCGGGCAAGACCACGACCATCGGTAGCTCTGTACACCTGGGACGCCTCCGTCGAAGGATGGGTCGGGCGGCTGCCCCGCGACGAGCACGGCCGCCGCACCAAGGTCACCGGCCTCACCCGCCGCAGGTCGAACGCAAACTCGAGCGCCTGCTCGCGACCGCGAACAGGGCGTCACCGGCGCCGGCCGCCGACGCACACGCCCATGCCGCCGGCGTGCTCCCCGCCGGGTGGGACGGTACCGAATGTGCTCGCGGGATGGCCGCACCGACCGAGCGGGTCAGCCTTGCATCATCCCTTGACGTAGGAGTACTTGGCGGCGACCTTGCCGTCGCCGATGGTGTACACGTCGACGCCGCGGACGTGGCCGGCGCCCCAGTCGTAGGTCCAACGGGCGACGGCCCGCTCGTCCGTGGCGACGACGTCCTCGAGCGCGAAGTGAGCCGACGGCGTGGTGTCGAACAGCTTCTGCCAGCACGCCCTGACCTCGTCGCGGCCGCGGTAGCGGCGACCGTCCGGCGCGGGTCCGGTGCTGTCGAACACGCAGTCGTCGGTCATGAGCCGCATGACCGCGTCCACGTCGTGAGCATTGAACGCGTGCGTGAACCGCTCCACCAGGAAGCGCGTGGCGCTGCGGCCGAACCGGGCGAGCAGCCGGGTCTGGGCATCGGCGTCAACGGCCACCGGCTCGCGGCGTCCGACGACCCCCGCCCGGCGATAGGTCTCCTCGACGGCGTCGAACCAGTCGGCGCAGGCGGTGACGAGCTCGTCGTCGAGCCGGCCGTCTGCGTCGAGCGCTTGGCTTAGATCCCAGGCGTGCACAAGATGATCGGCCAGTAGCTGGCGGACGTACTCGTCCGCGGAAGTGCTCCCGAACGACAGATGGACCGCGCGGGACAGGGCGCCGGGCGCGTCGAGTGCGGCAAGCGCCTCAGCCACCGCGACGTCCCACGCGCGGAGCGGGTCGTCGCCGAGCACGTCGCCGTCGAAGCGGTCACCGACGTCGTCGGTCGTGGCGCCCGACAGTAAAGGCGGCATCCACAGGTTCTCGGCGGTGACGTGGTTGACCAGCTCGCGCACCGTCCACTCGGCGCACGGCGTCGGCAGACCCCACTCGTCTGACCGGACGGCGTGCACGAGATCGCCAAAGCCGGCAGTGGCTCGCCTGTGTCGCTCGATGAGCCTGGCGGATTCGGCGCGGTCATGGGCGGTCAAGTCAGCGTGCATCATTGCTCCTCGATCTCGAGGCCTTCAGCGCGGTGTCATGGCTCCACGGTTTCGCATTGCGCGGATCAGGAACTGCGGACCGAGCTTACGTTCTCGCGCTGCAACACCAGTCCCTCGACGACGCCCACGACGTCGCCGACCGTCACGAGCCGCTGCCGGGTCGGCCCGGGACAAGCATCCGTCATCGGCGTGTCAACCATGCCAGGACACACCGCCCACGCCTTGATCCCGAGGGGTTGGTGCTTGCTGACGGCGTACGCGCCCGTGCCGGGGTACACGAACACCCCTCTTCGCTGCAGGTGTTGACGATGAACCCGCGGCGACGTGCCTGCATGCCGCGCAGGACCCGCGCACAGCACCACCGGACCGCGGAGGCGCCTCGGACAGCGAGCGTCGACGGTGTCCGTTTGACGATCGGCCAGCGGCACGTCCTCAGCAAGCGCCGCGCGATACGGGCCGCGCCGGGCGGTCGAGACCGCAGGCCCTGTTGCGTCGCGAGCGCACCAGATTGCGGCGGTTCGCAGAGCATGAATGATGAGATCAAGTTCGGCGATGTTGCTAGCCGATTGCCTGCTAGGCGTCGCCCGCGCGAAGGCCGGGGACGGTGTGAAGAGCTCGGAGTCAACAGTCCCCACCACGACCGTGCGATACGTCGGTTGCGATCGGAGGCTGTCCTCGCCGGCTCGTACCATGGGTAGCCGTTTCCGAACGCCTGTGAGGGCGGCGCGCCGCTGTGGTCCGGTGGTCGGGAACTCACCGGCGTGCTGAGTCTGTGCGGTGGTGAGGACGACGGGCTCTTGGCCCATCGTGTCGGATGCCGTGGAAGGATGGTCGTGCGCATCAGTCAGGCCTCGCGCGTGGGGAGCGCGGGTCTGCTGGCACTGGTGGCGACGTATGGCATTGGCCGGCTGGCGTACGGGTTGTTCGTGCCGACCTTTCGAGAGGAGTTCGGCCTGTCCCTGGACGTTCTCGGTTTCTACGCCAGCACAGCACAGGCTGCCTACTTGGTGGCCACAGTGGTCACCGGTGTCCTCACGGCCCGTTTCGGGCCACGCGTGCCGGTCGTGTCCGGGTGTCTGCTGCTGGCGGTCGGCGCGGCCATGACGGCGTCTGCGCCCGGCCCGGTGCTGCTGGCTGCGGGGATCGCCACTGCGGGCACGAGCGCCGGCGGGACGTGGGGGCCATTCTCGGATGCGGTCGACGACCAGGTCCCGTCGTCTGGGAGCCGGCGTGCTCTGGCGCTGGTCAATGCCGGCTCGCCGGTCGGCCTGGTGGTCGCCAGCGGGCTCGTGTTGGTGGCCGGTGACCGATGGCGGGCCGCATGGTGGGTGTTCGCGGCGATCGGGCTGGTGGCGGCCGCGGTGACGTGGAGGGTGCTGGCACCAGGCACGGTGGGTCCGGTCC
>DASUUK010000057.1 GCA_036374135.1 Euzebyales bacterium | reverse complement strand
CAGACGCCAGCGCCATGCATCGTCGACGTCGATCACCGAACGACGCGCTGTCCCCCCGCCGCCATCGGCGGCCGCTCGGGCGGTGCCGGCCAGCCGTGCTTGCTGCTCGCCGGCACCGGTCGTGCCGTCGACATCCCACGGTCACCGGTCATCGGCCGCGCGGTCGACTGGCCGGCCGCATCGACGATCAACGGAACAGGTTGCGGCACGTGTTCACGACGACCGGTCCGTCGGCCTGCTGACGCAGGCACGGCAGCATCGCACCACGGGCCGTAACCCGAGCGCTTCCACGTCCCGTGCGGACCTCGGCGGAAGCATCCCGCGTGCTCGACCCCCCTCGCTTTCCTTTCCACGTCTTCGAACGTCGACGCGACGGACACCCACTACTGCGCGAAAGGCTGGCGTGACGGTGTGCTGATGTCTGTAGGTCTGGCTCTTGCTGTTACTGCTGGCATACAGCGCACCACTCGGCGGATTCGCTCGCGCGTGACCGTGCATGCTGCCTGGTGAGCACACCGTTTGAGGTCGGGTCAACTGAAGATCGTAAGGTCGGCGGTTCGACCCCGCCCCTGACCACAAACCGCGTTGGGCAGGGCAGTTGCCTGCGTGGCCATCTTGGAGCCGGTAGCACAGTGCTCAAGTCGCCTCGCCGTGAGGTGGGACGAGCGCAGTGTCGGGGTGAGCGAGCACATGTGCGCTGGCTTCGGGTCGCGCGGGGCTGAACGCCACCGCCGAGCAGGGACTGAGGGCCCTGCTGTCTGGCGGCTGGCGGGCCCATGATTGCGTCGGCTTGGCAGGAGGTGGCCGCATGGCTGTGGCGACGGCGACGACGCGGCCGGCGGCGCGTGTGGCGGAACCCGGGAGCGGGCGTGGCGCCACCCGGGTGGTGGTGGCGGTGCTGGGGACGCTGGTGGGTCTGGCCGGGGTCGAGCACGGGGTCGGCGAGGTGCTGCAGGGCCCGGTACGTCCCGAGGGGCTGGTCATCATGTCCTGGCCGGACGCGCCCGCGCTCGAGGTCCTGTCGGGCGAGCCGGCCTTGACGGTGGTCCCGAACCTGCTGGCGACCGGCGTGGTCGCGGTGGCGGTCGGGTTGGCGGTGGTGGTCTGGTCGATCTGGTTCGCCGCGCGCAGCGACGGGGGGCTGGTGCTGATCGGTCTGTCGGGGCTGCTGCTGCTGGTCGGCGGCGGTCTTGCACCGCCGCCCATGGGCTTCGTCGTGGGAGCGGTCGCGACCCGCATGAACACGGTCCCACGGCGGCCGCCGGGGCGGTTGGGCCGGATGATCGGGCCGGCGTGGCCGTGGTTCCTCGCCGGCGCGCTGTTGGGGTACCTCGGCCTGATGCCGGGCATGGCGCTGGCCACCATCTGGGGCGCGGCCAGCGACGCACTGGTGATCGGCCTCGCGGCGTTCGCCTTCGCCAACTTCGCCCTGGCGCTGGCGGCAGCCCGTGCCCATGACCGGCTGGAGGCCACCGCAGGTTGAGGGGGAGGACACGTGATGAGGGTTCTGGTTGCTTACGCCAGCCGGCACGGTGCCACGGCAGGGATCGCCGAGCGAGTCGCCGCGGGGCTGCGCGACGCCGGCATGGTCGCCGAGGCGCGTCCGGTGGCACAGGTCAGTGACGTCGAGGCATACGACGCGTTCGTCATCGGCGCGGCGGCGTACATGTTCCACTGGCTGAAGGAGGCCACGAGGTTCGTCAAACGGCACCGTGCGGTGCTCCGCGAGCGGCCGGTGTGGCTGTTCAGCAGCGGCCCACTGGGCACCGACGCCGTGGACGACGAGGGCCGTGACGTGCTCGAGACGACTCGCCCGCGGGAGTTCGATGAACTCCACGACCTGGTCGACCCGCGCGATGAACGGGTGTTCTTCGGTGCGTGGGATCCCGATGCGCCGCCGGTGGGGGTGGGCGAGCGGCTGCTGCGGCACATGCCGGCCAACGACGCGATGCCGGCGGGTGATTTCCGGGATTGGCCCGCGATCGACGCCTGGGCTGCCGAGATCGCCCGTGAACTGGACGCGGCCCAGGCCGCCCCGTAGGGAGGTTGCGATGCCGGTCACCGACGTCAGGCGCGGGCGGCTCGCCGAGCGAGCACCCACCGAGGTGCCGCCCCCGAGGTTCCCGACGGTGTGGGCGGCCGCCCTGACGGCGGTCCTGGGGCTGCTGTTCACGGGCACGACCGCGCTGACCATCGCGCTGTGGTCGACCGATCCCGCGTACACGCAGACCAACCCGGTGGTCGACCTTGCGTTCTTCGCGCTCGGCGGGATCTTGATCACGGCCGGGTTCGCCAGCCAGATCAGGTCACGTCAGATCGCGGGGGTCCAGCAGGCGATCCTCGCGCTGCTCGCCCTGGCGCTGGCAGGGGTGCTTGCCGGCCGCATCGAACCGTTCATCGGAGCACTGCTGTTGCTTGTGGCTGCGGCGCCTGTGGTTGTGCTGCATCCGGCCCGCCGGCAGCTGCTTGCCGCGGGGGAATCGGTGAGCAGGCCTCTGGCGGCGCTGGGTGCCGCCGCGGTGGTTCCGGCCGTGGCGTATGCGGCGGTGATGCTCGACCGCGCCCGGTCGGCCGGGCCGTCGTGCTTCCTCGGGCGGTGCGCCGAAGGCGACCGGTTCGCCGAGGCCGCCGCGCTGGCCGTCGCCGTGGTGCTGGTGGCGCTGCTCGCGTCCCTGCGCACACCGGGGTGGACGCTGTCGGCGTGGTGCGCCGGCAGCGCCGCGATCGTGTTCGGCGCGGCGTGCCTGGTCTTCCCGCGGGAGCCGGGAGCGCTGGCTGCGCCGTGGGCGGTGGCTGCCGTGGTCTGGGGCGCCGCCTGCGTCGTGACCGTCTACAGGCCGCACGCTGGGCGAGCGCCGCGGGCACGTGCGGCGGAGAACTGGCAAGGCAGGTGAGTGAGATGGCAACGCACACGTTGGCTCCTGTTGAGACCCGAATGGCAGCGGCGGCTGCGGCCTGGTGGCTTGCGGCAGGCGTGGCCGTGCTCGTGGCTGGCGCATCGGCGGCGGGGCTGTGGGCGCCGGGGCTGTACACCGACGCCGCCCCGGTGGACGCGATGTTCCGCGGCTACGACCTGGTGACGCTGGTCGTGGTCGCCCCGCTGCTGGCGCTCACCCTGCTGCCGGTGTGGCGTGGCAGACCGGCCGCGCGGCTGCTGCGCGTCAGCATGCTCGCCTACTGCGTCTACAACTACGCCTACTACCTGTTCGGCGCGCAGCTCAACGCCGCGCTGCTCGTCCACATCGCGATCTTCACCGCCAGCCTGTACGCGTTGGTGCTGTCCCTGGTGGCCCTGGACGTCCGCGGGCTCGCCGCGCGGTTCCGGCCCCGCACCCCCGTGCGTACCGTGGCGGTCATCCTGCTGCTGCTCGGGGTGCCGCTCGCCGCGATCCAGGTTTCGGGGCTGGCCGGGTTCGCGTTCACCGGCGCCGTCCCACACGAGCCCTCGCAGCTCGTGGTGCCGCTCGCCTTCACCCGGCTGGGGGCGGTGCTCGACCTGTCGCTGCTGGTTCCGGCCTACCTGCTCGCCGCCGTCTGGCTGTGGCGTCGGCGGGCCTGGGGCTACCTGCTGGCGACCGTCGTGCTGGTCGCCGGGTTCATGCACCAGGTCAGCTACATCGCAGGGATGCTGTTCCAGATCACCGCCGACATCCCGGGTGCGGCGTTCGACCCGTTCGAGCCGTTCATCGTCGCCCTGTTCGCCATCGGCGGCGGGCTGCTGCTGGCGAACCTGCGGCCCGCCACGCCCGATACGTCATCAGCCCCACCGAACCGGACACCTGTGATCGCCAGACGGTGAGCGATGCGCATCCAGGGGCAGACCCGCATCCGCCGGTCGCCGCCGAACGCAACCCGTGCGACCCCAAGTTCGCCGACACCTGGGAACGTGCCGTCCAGCTCCTGCAGGCCGACGGCGCGGACCGCGGTGCGATCGCCTTGGCACTGCTGACCTGCGTCGGGGGCAGCCTGTGCGGGCGGGGGTCGATGACAGCGTGGGCACGAGGCAGCGGCTGCTGCAGGCTGACCCGGCGACGGGGTACTCGGCCCTCAGATCACGTCGCTCCTGACGTCGGCCGGCGGTTCGCCCGAGTGGTCCGGGGCGGCATCGCCACCGATGGCTGAACTACTCGCACCGGTCAGAAACGTCCACCGATTCCGCCGTTGCGACACGACTCGCCGTCCGCACGCTGACGAACGCGGCGCAACCGTCGCCAATCCCGCGTGGGTCGACCATCGGCCCCGATCGCCGTCCCGCCAGTCAGATTGAACAGTTTGATGAGCACCACCTACCACGTCAGCGGCACCGACTGGATCGCCGGCGCTCCCATCTCGCGGGGTGTCTGCGAGGTACGCGTCCTCGAGGGTCGGCGATCTCGCTGTGCCTCGACACTGGCCACCTGCTCATCGGTGGTACCGACCCGCTGGAACCCACCCTGCATGATCTCGGCGTGTCCAGAACATGACTTGCCGCCCGGGCGCAGGCTGGCTAGCCACTATTGGCTATAGTACGTGCCTCGTCGTAGATCTTGAGTTCCGCTCGTGTCGTGGTCAGACTCCTCTCACATCCATCGATTCGGCGGTGGGCTGGTGGGGCCGGGGCAGTCCCGGCGTGTGCGAGGGGTTGGGTCATGCGCAAACGGTTCATTGCTGTGCTCATCACTGCGCTGTTGACGCTTGGTGTGATCGCGGCTCCGGCGGCGGCGGACCCGTCGTTCGGGCCGGGCGCCGGCAACGGGCAGGGCAACAACGGTCCACAGGATCAGGGAGCCGGCTGTCACCCGCCGGGGCAGACCAATGATCTGCCGCGCTGTGGGTAGCACCCACAGGGCGTCTGAAGCCGTGGGATGAGGAAGTGACGAGGATGAAGCGCAGACTGGTGGTTCTGACCGCAACTGTCGCCTTGCTGGTGCCGAGTGCGGCCGCGTTGGCGGCGCCGCCGCCGCCGGCGCCGGGCAACGGCGGCGGGAACTCGGGGCAGTGCACGGGGCCGCAGGCTGACCGCCCGGCCTCCTGCAACAGTCAGGGCGGGCCCGGCGACCAGCCCTAGAGTCAGGAGCGCACGGGGTGGCGGGACCGCCCTGGTAGCAGGCAACGGGAAAGGGTCCGCGCGGCGGGCCAGAACGCGGCGGCGCCGATCAGCGCGACGGCGAGTCGGATCACCGCTCCCGGTCGTCGTGGTTCGCCAGTGACTCGACGAGCGCGATCTCGGGCAAGGCGCCAGGGCCAGGGTTGCGATTCAGGGGCGGCGGCGGAGCCGTGCTCGTGGTGAGGCCACCGCTCAGCGCGGCGACATCGCTGTCCGCCCAGCCGCGGGTGTGGTGCCGTACTCTGTCGAGATGCCTGGGACGCCCCCGACGCGGTATGTGCGCACTGACAGTGGCCATGTCGCGTACCAGGTGTTCGGCGATGGCCCGCTGGATGTGCTGTTCATCACGAGCTGGATGACCAACCTGGACGTGATGTGGGACGTCCCAGGTGTGGCGGCGTATCTGGAACGCCTGTCGTCGTTCGCGCGCGTGATCTGTTTCGACAAGCGTGGCACCGGCGTCTCGGATCCCGTCCCGCTCGACGATCCGCCCACCCTGGAGCGGTGGATGGACGACGCGGTCGCCGCGCTCGACGCGGCGGGGGCCGCCGAGGTCGCCGTGATCGGGGACACCGAGGGCGGCCCGATGGCGATGCTGCTGGCCGCAACCCATCCGCAGCGGGTCCGTCGGCTGGTCCTGGTCAACTCGTTCGCGCGCTGGCGGCGCGCAGATGATTACCCGATCGGCATGCCGGCGGCCACCACGGAGAAGCTGATAGGCCGTTGGGAGCAGAACTGGGGCTACACGGCAGAGATCCTCGGGTTGACCGCGCCGTCCTTGGCCGACGACGAACAGGCGCGCCGTTGGTTCCTGCGCTACCAGCGGCTCGCGATGCCCCCCGGGGCGGCAGTCGTCATGTACCGGTGGGTGGTGTCGTTGGACGTCCGTGACGTGCTGCCGACCATCACGGTGCCGACGCTGGTGGTGCACCGACGAGACGCACGGCACCACCGCATCGCGTTCGGACGCTACCTCGCCGAGTACATCCCCGACGCCCAGCTCGTCGAGCTGAAGGGCGCCGACACGTTCCCGTACCACGCGGGCGATGTCGGACCCCTGATGTCGGCGGTCGAGGTCTTCCTCACTGGTGCGGAACGTGCCCCGTCGCCGCAACGGCGGCTGGCAACGGTGATGATCAGTGACATCGTCGGGTCGACCGCGATCGCGTCGCGGCTCGGTGACGCCCGTTGGCACGGGCTGCTCGCCGACCACGACGCCGTCGTGCGCGGGGCCATCGCGCGCTTCCGTGGCGATGAGCTGGTGCACACGGGGGATGGCGTCGTCGCGAGCTTCGACGGCCCGACCCGGGCCGTCATGTGCGCGCAGCACACGATCGACGCGCTTGCCGACCTGGGGTTGCGCGCGCGCATCGGGCTGCACACCGGCGAGCTCGAGGTCGGACCGGACGCCACGACGGGCCTGGCGATCCATCTCGCGTCCCGCGCGATGGCGGTCGCGGCGTCGGGTGGCATCGTGGCGTCGCGCACCGTCCGCGACCTCACGTTCGGTTCCGGCATCGCCTTCCGCGATCTGGGAGAGCACCAGCTGAAGGGTGTGCCCGACACCTGGCGGCTGTACGAGGTTGCGGACGCGCGTCAGCACGTGACGTCCGCTCCGACTGGCGTGGAGGTCTGAGGTGTGAGGGACCATCGTCGCAGGGCGCCGTGATCCTGTCCCTCCGTCCCACTACGGATCGGTGGGCACCCGCAGGACTGGCGCTCGTGGTCTGTACGTTCGCACTGCATCCCACGTCGTTGTGAGGAACCAGCGTGGCGGCCGCCATGCGAGCGGCGCAGGGCGCTCCTGCCACCCGCGGTGGGGAGCGCCAGTCGACGATCGCGTCATCACGTCCAGCGGAACAGCCGGGAGCTGAGTGCGGTACCGGCGACGATCATCGCGACGAGCAGCCCGAGCGCCGTGACGTTCGTGCTGCCCGAGATCCACGGCTGCTTGAGTGCCTCGACGACGTAGGTCAGCGGCATGAAGTCGCCGATCCGCTGCGCCCAGTCGGGCAGCGCCTCGCGCGGCATGACGCT
The DNA here is from genome assembly GCA_036374135.1 of Euzebyales bacterium. Classification (NCBI taxonomy): domain Bacteria; kingdom Bacillati; phylum Actinomycetota; class Nitriliruptoria; order Euzebyales; species Euzebyales bacterium. The sequence continues at coordinate 17,938 of DASUUK010000057.1, read as the reverse complement.
GCCGGACACGAAGATCATCGGCAGGTACAGCGCGAACGACAACGCACTCGTGGTCCGGGCGGTCGGGATGACGGCCGCCAGCACGAACCCGAAGGCGGCGAAGCCGAAGACTGCGACGACGTAGGCGACGAGCACGGCGGCCGGCGCCTCTGGCGACCGGAGACCGAACGCGGTCGTGCCGAGGGCGACCAGCACGACCAGCCCCGTCGTTGCGACCAGCGACTGCACGAGCAGTTGAGCGAACAGGATCGTCCACGGCCGGACCGGCGTGGCCTGCAGGCGCCGGAGCACGCCCCGTTCGCGGTAGGTCGCGAGCACGCCCGGCAGGTTGGTCATGGCGAACGTCGCGATGACCAGCGCGATGTAGCCGGGGATCAGGATGTCGATGAGGCCGGCTCCTCCGAAGGCGTCCTGGCGTTCGTTGCCTCCCGTCGAGCCGTTGAGCACCAGCAACAGGACGGGCAGGACGAGGCTGAAGAACGCGGCGCCGGGCTCGCGCAGGAACAGCTTCAGCTCGACCCAGGTGGTCTTGACGAGTGCGGTGGTTGACATGACGGATCCTCTCTTGGTTGTGGCCGGTCCGACGGCCGGTAGCCGGTGAGCGGTGGAGTCAGACGCGGCGTGACTGGACGGACGGTGTGGTGATGGCGAGGAACGCGTCCTCGAGGTTGGCGTGCTCGACGGTCAGGTCGTCGGGTGCGGCGCCGTGCGCGGCGAGGGCCGTCGCGACGCGGGCCAGCAGCGGGCCTGTGCCGGTGACGACGACCGTCGCACCACGTCGGTCGATGCGTTCGAGCTCGGCGATGTCCGACAGCCAGTGCGTGGCGAAGTTGCCGGGCGCCGTGAACCTCACGCGCCGGGTCGGGCCGGCGCGGCTCGCCAACACCGAAGGGGTGTCGAGGGCCGCGATGCGACCGCCGTCGATGACGGCGATGCGGTCACACAGCGCCTCGGCCTCGTCCATGAAGTGCGTGACGAGCACCACGGTGACGCCGCCGTCGCGGATGGTGCGGACGTGGTCCCACGTCAGCCGGCGCGCCTGCGGATCGAGCCCGGTGGTCAGCTCATCCAGGAACACCAGCTCGGGGGATCCGATCAGGGCGAGGGCGATCAACAGGCGCTGGCGCTGGCCGCCGGACAGGGAATCGAACGATGAGGTGCGCTTGTCCCGCAGGTCCCAGGCGTCGAGGAGCGCCTGTGGATCGGCGGGGCTGGCGTAGTAGCTGGCGTACAGGTCGAGCGCCTCCCACACCCTCATGCGATCGGGGAGGACGGCGTTCTGCAGTTGGGTGCCGACGCGCTGGCGGATCTCCCCGACGTCGCGCTGGGGATCGAGTCCGAGCACCTGTACGGTGCCGCCGTCGGGGCGGCGTAGGCCCTGCATCATCTCGATCGTGGTGGTCTTGCCGGCGCCGTTGGGGCCGACGATGCCGAAGATCTCGCCGCGGGCGACCTCGAGTGATACGCCAGCGACCGCGGTGACCGCGCCGTAGCGCTTCGACAGGCCCGCGGCAGAGATGACCGGTTCTGCGCCGCGTCGGTCTGTCACTCGATGATCGTTCGTCGTCGTCGGATGACCGCTCGTGTGCGGAGTGATGGGTGTGCTCATGGCGTGACCTCCGTGATCGGTGACACGCGCACGGTGATCGACAGCGGGGTGGTGGCACCCCACCCCATGGCGAAACCCCCCCGGGTGCAGCCACCTCTCCGGAGGCCTGTGTCGGTGGATGGACGCGTGAGCCGGGCGCGCACGACGTCGCTGACGTAGGCTGTGCGCGGTTTCGCCGGGCACCGCGGTCGATGTGGCCGCGACAGGTGGTGGAAGGTCGTGCAGCCCGATCGACCGATGCTGGCTGGCAAGCTGGCACCCTCGTGGACGCGTCCCACGGCGGTGCCACGGCTGCGGCTGCTCGCGCGGCTCGACGAGCCCGCGCCGCTCGCGGTCGTTGTCGCCCCCGCGGGGTGGGGCAAGACGACGTTGCTGGTCCAGTGGGCCAGAGCCGACGACGATCGGCCCCCGGTCGCCTGGGTGACGCTGGATGACAGCGACGACGATCCGGTCCGCTTCTGGGCCTACGTCGTGACCGCAATGCAGCACCGCGGCGTGGACGTGGGGGCTGAGGCGCTGGCCGCGCTGCGGGTGCCGGGGCTCGACCCTCTCGACCTCGCGGTCCCCAGTCTCATCAATGATCTCGCGGCGGCTGGTCCGTGCGCGTTGGTGCTCGATGACTATCACTCGGTCACCGACCGCCGGATCCATGAGGCGGTCGAATTCCTGATCACCTACCTGCCTACCGGGTCGCGAGTGGTCATCGCAGCGCGCTTCGATCCACCCCTTCCGCTGGCGCGGCTGCGGGCGCGCGGCCAACTCACCGAGCTCCGTGTGGGCGATCTGCGTCTGAAACCCGCCGAGGCCGCAGACGTGGTCGACGACGTCGCCCGCGTGCGGTTGCCCGCACAGGAGGTCGGGGCGTTGGTGGATCGCACCGAGGGGTGGGCCGCCGGTGTGCACCTCGCCGCGCTGACGTTGCGGAGCGCGTTCGACCCGCTGGTTCGCATCGCGGAGATCGCGGGCGACGACCGCCACATCGCCGACTACTTCGCGACCGAGGTCCTGGTGCGGCTGCCCGAGGACCACCGTGACTTTCTGCTACGCAGCAGCGTCCTGGACCGGATGTGCGGGGAACTGTGTGACGCCGCGCTGCAGCGCACGGGCTCGGCTGCGTTGCTCGACGATCTGGAACGCGCGGGCCTGTTCGTCGTCGCGCTCGACGAGCATCGGCAGTGGTACCGCTACCATCGGCTGTTCCGTGACGCACTCCGGCGTGAGGCCGATGCGGCCGCCGATGACGCCGAGGCGCTGCGAGCGGCGGCCGCCTGGTTCGACGCGCGTGGTGACGTCGAGACCGCGATCCGCTACCTGACCGCCGCGGGCTGTCAGCGCGAGGCGGCCGAACGGCTGATCGCCTCCGACGACGACTTCCTCGACGCCGGGGCGGCAGGAACGTTCCTGCGACTGGCCGACGACCTCGACACGGAACTGGTGAGAGCCGACACGCGGTTGGCGATCGCGATGGCGTCGGCGGCGGGCTTCAGCGGACAGTTCGAGCGGGTTGACGCGCTGCTCGACCTCGCGGAGCGCAGCCTGACTGACGATGTCATCCCGCCTCCGGGGTGGACGACCGCGGCGGCCGCGATAGACACGCTGCGCGGGTCGTTCGGGCGGAGGTTGGATCCTTCGGCCACCATCGGCGTCGCCCGACGTGCCGTCGCACTCGAGGGCGACCCGACCCGGCACGGCTACGCGATCTCCCGGCTGACGTTGGGCATCGCGCTGGCCGGCATCGAGGCCTATGACGAGGCGGTGCCGCTGCTCGATGAGGCGTGGCGTCGCGCGACCGCCCTGGAGTTGCCGGTCTTCACGCGCCTGATCACTGCAGGGGCGCTGGCCATGGCCCTCCTCGATGCGACGCGCGACGCCGACGCACAGGCGGTGCTCGACGCCTCAGCGACGGCTGCGGATGCCCTCGAGGCGGCGCTCGGTGCGGTCGCCGGTGCAGCGATCGCCCTGCTGCGCGCTGCCCAGGGGCGCGTGCTCTACGAGCAGGGACGGATTGCCGACGCTGCTGCGGTGCTGGAGCGCGCCGCGCGCCTCGCGCGAGCTGCGGCGTTTCCGTCGCAGACCGCCCGGGTGCTGGTGGTCCTCGCGGACGCGCTGGTCGCCGCGGGCGACCGGGCAGCCGCACGCGACGCGGTCAACGAAGCGCGTGAGATCGCCGACAACGACCCCTTGCTGCCGGCAACCGTGCGCCGCATCACGGCTGCCGAGGAACGCCTCGGTCGTGGCGCCGCCAGGATCGCCAGTGCGCAGGGCGCCGTGCCCGAGGCACTGACGGACCGGGAACTGTCGGTGCTCCGCGCCCTGCAGGGCCCGTTGACCCAGCGGGAGATCGGCAACGAGCTGTACCTGTCACGCAACACCGTCAAGGGCTACACCAAGAGCCTGTACCGCAAACTGCAGGTGACGTCACGTTCCGACGCGGTCCGTCGTGGCCGCGACCTCGGACTCATCTGACGCAGCCTGGCACGGCCTTCCACCCCGGGTGGACCCTCGGCGGTGGGGAGCGCCACCCCACCAGCGGGGCCCACGGTGGCATGAGCCACAGTGTTGGGAGGATCATGGACCGCAGTTGCCGCATCGAGATCGCCGGCAGGCTGCCCACAGGGCTGCACGACGAGTTGGACCGGCGTTTCGGTCCGCTCCGGACCCGCCGCGACGCCGGTCGTACGGTACTCGAGCACCCCTCGATGGATCAGGCCGCACTGCGTGCGGTGCTGACGCTGCTGTGGGACGCCGGCATCCAGATACACGTGGTCATGCCCGACACCGACGGCAGGTGACCACGCTGAGATGGGCACCCGGCTGGGCCCCCGACAGCTCGGATCGGCGTCCGCGTACGTGACGTGCGATTCAAGGGCCGGCGTGGCCAGCGGCTCGGTAGACTGTCGGTGCCCGAGACCGTGCTGCGCATCGCAGGGCCTGGCCCGAGGCGCAGCTGGCACGACGGAGACGCCGGTGGGTAGCGATGCCACGGCATGCGGCCTCGCCGCCTGACACCCGTTACGCCCGCAGCGGGTCGTACTCCATCGCGTACCAGGTCGTCGGCGGTGGGCCGACCGACCTCGTGTTCATCCCCGGTTTCGTGTCGAATGTGGAGCTGCAGTGGGAGCACGAGGCCATGGCGTCGTTCTTCTCGCGCCTGGCATCGTTCACGCGGCTGATCGTGTTCGACAAGCGGGGTACGGGGCTGTCCGACCGGGTTCCCGTCTCCGAAACGCCGGCGCTCGAGGAGCGCATGGACGACGTCCGTGCCGTGATGGACGCTGCCGGCAGCGAACGCGCGACGCTGTTTGGCATCTCCGAGGGCGGACCACTGGCGCTGCTGTTCGCAGCGACGTACCCCGACCGGCTGAGCGCGACTCCCGATACGGCTGCTCATCTCATCACGCTGGCTGATGCGACCGATGTTCGGGCCATCCTCCCGACGATCGGTGCTCCGACGCTGGTGGTGCACCGGGTGTCTGACGGCTGGTTCGGCTTTGAGCACGGGGAACACCTGGCGGCCACCATCCCCGACGCCACACTCGTCGCACTGGACGGGCGCGATCACCTCATCTACGTCGACCAGGAACCGTTGCTGGCAGCGGTCGAGACGCTCGTCACCGGCGTGAGCCCCGCGCCGGTCCTGGATCGGGTGCTCACGACCGTGGTGTTCGTCGACGTGGTCGGATCGACCGAGCTCGCGGAGCGAGTCGGCGACCGGACATGGACCAGGACGCTCGGTCGCTTCCACGCCGCCGCGCGGTCGGAACTGGCCCGACACCGTGGCGCCGAGATCTCCACAACCGGCGACGGCATGCTGGCCACGTTCGACGGACCTGCTCGTGCCGTCCGGTTCGGGCAGGCGCTGCAGCAGACCGTCGCACCACTGGATCTGGCCCTGCGTGTCGGGGTCCACGCCACCGAGGTGCAACAACTCGGGGTGACGACATCGCAGGCGTCGGCGTCCACATTGATGCCCGCGTGGCGTCGCTCGCAACGCCCGGCGAGGTCTGGATCACACGGTCCGTTCGCGATCTCGTGGCCGGCTCGGGCCTTGCGTTTCGACGTCGCGGAACCCACACGCTCAGGGGATCGCCGAGCCGTGGGAGCTGCTCGCTGTCGAGGATGCGCATGATCGCGGCGCGAATCGCGCTTTGATCACCGTTCGCGTGCTCGGGCCGCTGGACGTCGAGGTGGACGGCAGGCCGCTCCGACTCGCGGGAGCACGCCAGCAGGCACTCCTGGCCCTGCTGGTGATGCACGTCAATGAGGCCGTGTCGGCGGCCGACTCGACCTACTCACCGGTGGCCGCACGACAGCTGACGACCGCCACCGGACGATGCGCGCGGTGATCGACTGGTCGCATCGCCTGCTCAACGTTGACGAGGCCGCGCTGTTCGCTCGTCTGGCCGTCTTTCCGTCCACCTTCTCGCTGCCACAGGTCGAGGCCGTCTGCAGGCGGCGGCGTCGCGGCTGACGCGGTGGCAGCGGTGCTGTCGCGGCTGGTGGAGCAGTCACTGGTCCAGGCCGGCAACGATCGCTTCTGGCTGCTCGAGACCCTGCGTGCATTCGCGCGCGAACAGCTCGACGACCACGAGCACGCGTCACTGGTCAGGCGCCATGCGCACGACAGCGCCGACCGTCTGTCCGCCGATGCGGCGGCGCTGTGGGCGCCGGAGGAGGCGCTGGCGGTGGCCCGACTGGACGCTCTGACACCGGATCTGCATGCGGCGTGGCAGTAGGTCGCAGGCGGGCCGTCCGCGCCTGCGGCCGCCGAGGCGCTCGATGTGACCGCGGATCTTGCCATGTTCGATGGCCGGATCGATGAGGCCATCGACGACTACCGCAGGGTCAGTCGGCTCCGCGCGCCGAATGTCGTCGGCGTGCTGCTCGCCGACATCGCCGTGGCGCAGGCGCACGCGTACGGGCCGCGGTGGGACGCTGGCCTCCGCCTGATCGACGGCTTGCTGGCCCGTGCCCAGGCCGTGGCCAATCCGACGGCGCTGGCGTTCGCCTGGTACACCGCTGGCGAGCTCCGCCTGCACGTCGACCGGAACGCCGCGCTCGACGCGTACGAGCGAGCGGTCAGCCACGGCGTCCCGGTCGACAGCCGCCTGTTCATCATGATCGCGCGCGCGGCTGTGGCCGCCGAGCACGCTGTCGATGGCCCACTCGCCGTCACCGCCGGGGAACTCGACGAGCTGATCACGGCATGGGAGCGGCTCGACAACACGGCTGGGCACTGGTCGGCGCTGATGACCGCGGTCACGCTTCTCACACGGCTGGACGCGCTCGAGCAGGCGGCGGTCGTCGCGGGAGCCGTGGAGGCCAACCTCGCACAGACCTGGCGCTTTCCCCGGCCGCTCCAGCGGCTCGAACACGCGATCGACGACGTCCGCGCACGACTGCCGGCCGCCTCAGCCGACGCCGCATTCGCCCACGGCAGTCGCTTGTCGCGTGCCGACGTGACGACGGTCGTACGCACTGTGCTCGGTGACGCAGGCGCCTGACAGCGCCCGGTGCGTGCCGTGACAGGGCGCGGCCACAGGGTGGGATGCGCGCGAACGCCCTCGCGCCATGGCCAACAGGAGGCACGTCATGACCACCACGACCCCACCCCAGCCCTCGGCGCCACCGGCGTCCGTGCCGGGCAACTCGCGAACAGGCGCGATCACACGAACACGACGCCGTCCTCAGCCACCGCCCGACTGGCGACCGGACCGCAGGTGCACTACGTCGAACAGGGCGACCCGGCACGTGAGCCGCTCGTGTTCCTGCACGGCTGGCATCGACTCCTGGTACTCCTACAGCAGGGTCCTGCCGCTGCTCCCACCCGACCGTTACCACACCTACGCGCTCGACATGCGTGGCTTCGGTGACTCCGACGCCCCCGCTCACGGGTACACGATGGACGGATTGGCCGCCGATGTCGTCGCCTTCCTCGACGCCGCCGGACTCGATCGGGCGACGGTCATCGGGCATTCCTTCGGCACGTTCGTCGCACGGCGCCTGGCGGAGACGCGCCCCAACCGGGTCGCCCGGCTCGTGCTCATCGGCTCGGCCGTCACCGCCCGCAACGATGTCATGCGCGAGGTACGTGACGCCGTGCACGATCTGGCGGTCCCCGTGCCCGACGGCTTCATCCGCGAGTTTCAGGCGGGCACGATCCACCGCCCGGTCCCGGATGTGTTCTTCGAAGGGCTCATCGCCGAGAGCCGCAAGCTGCAGGCGCCCGTCTGGCGAGCCACCCTCGACGGGTTGCCGGCGTTCGACGATCACGATCAGCTGCAGGCGATCGAGGCGCCGACGATGATCCTCTGGGGAAACGCACGACGGGCTGTTCGCCCGCGAGGAGCAGACGCGATTGGCCGCGGCGATCCCGAACGCACAGCTCATCGTGTATGACGACACGGGCCACTGCCCCAACTGGGAGCGTCCCGAACGCGTCGCGGCAGACCTCGACGCCTTCGTCGCGGGGAACCCGCCGACGTAGCCGGGCGTGAGCGCGTCGTCATCCAGCTCATGCAGTGGATGACCGCCGCGCGGACGGCATCCAACGCCATGCTCTGACCACAGGTTTGTCGCCGCCGCCGGCGACCGCATTCGAGCGATGATGAGCGAACGCAACGTGGTCCATCGGAGAAGCCCGGTACTCGCTGCTGTGGTTCCGGTGTGGAGCGTCGGTCGCGTTCATGACCGTGATCACGTCCGTGTCGTTGTTCGGGCCTGCGGCGGTCGCCGAGATCGGCGGCGCCATCTGGTGTGGGAGAGCCTCCGCGGACGCCCCGGGTGGCGGCCGGTGGTCAAGCACGCCCCACGCGCCGGCGCGGCGTGAAGGCCGGCCGTTGACCGCACGCCCGACGCTGGTCGTCGGGCGTCTACGATGACCAGCCGGTGGTGCTCGCTGGTCAGGCGCGGATGGGGACGTCGAGGTCGGACAGGAGCGCGCGGACGCGTTGTTCGATCTCGTCGCGGACCGGGCGGACCGCGTCGACGGGTTTGCCGGCGGGGTCATCCAGCTCCCAGTCGAGGTAGCGCTTGCCGGGGATCACCGGGCAGGCGTCGCCGCAGCCCATGGTCACGACGATGTCGGTGGCGCCGATGATCTCGTCGGTCCACGGGCGGGGGAACTGGCCGGCGATGTCGATGCCGACCTCGGCCATGGCCTCGACCGCTGCGGGGTTGACCTGGCTGGCGGGGTCCGAGCCGCCCGACAGGACGTCGACGCGGTCGCCCGCGAGGTGGCGCATCCACCCGGCGGCCATCTGGCTGCGGCCGGCGTTGTGCACGCACAGGAACAGCACCGTCGGCCGGTCGCTGGCAATCCTGCCGTCGTTCTTTGCGATCGCGCGCAGCCGGTCGCGGGTGAACCGTTCGGCCATCACCGGCACGTAGGCGCGGATGCGGGCGTGGGCGAGCCGTTGGAACGAGTCGGTCATGAACCGCTGGACGGTCTCGACGCCGAAGATGCCGTCGAAGTCGCGCTGCAGGCGGGCGGCGCTGGACCTGATCAGCTGGATCTCCTCGGCGGACGCGGGCGCGGGTCCGGACATCTGGGTGCTCATGATGTGGTGCTCCTCATCGGCGCGTGGGCAGGTCGGGTGGTCGGGCGGCGGTGGCGTCGGTGGTGAGGCGGTCGATGCGGTCGGCGATCAGGCCGAAGGCGTGCTCGAACGTCGTGCGGTCTCCGCCGACGGGGTCGGGGATCGACCAGTGGCGTCGGGGCGCGTCGATGGTCAGGCCGGTCTCGTACGCGCGGTCGCACACCGACACAACCAGATCGGGACGGACGTCGATCTCGCAGACGTGGGTGGGGTGGGCGTCGGACAGATCCAGCCCGTGGTCGGCGGCCACCGCGACCGCGGTCGGGTGCACCCGCTCGGCGGGTTGGGTGCCGGCGCTGACAGCGTCGCGTCCGCTGCGCCGCCGCCAGAGCGCCGCGGCCAGCTGTGACCGCGCCGCGTTGTGGGTGCACACGAACAACACGCAGTCGATGACCAGGGGCGCCACCGCCTCGACGTGCGGGATGGCGGCCGGCTGCAGCGTGACATACCGGCGACGCGCGTCGCCCTGTGACGGATGCCGCGAGATCAGCCCGGCGTCCTCGAGGGTGTTGAGGTGGAACGCGAGGAGGTTCGACCGCAACCCCGTGGCGTCCTGAAGGTCCGCGGGCGTGCAGTCACCGCGCCACAGCAGATCGATGACGGCCAGGCGGTGCTCGTCAGCCAACGCCCGATGCACCATCGCGCGACGCTCGATCGGATTCGTGTCACCCATCCAGGTGGTGTCCTTCCTGACGCACGACCGCCGCGTCCGGTGCCCAGACGATATCGCTCGTCCAATATTGAGTCAACCATCACTGAGCCTTATGTCGCGTTCAACCGGTGGGTGGGCGCGTCGACGACCACGGCCGAGCACGCGGTCGGACGTCACTGGGCGACGCGCCGATCACTTCGCCTTGCGCTGGCGGTGACCGGTCGAGGCTTCTTCTTCTGCTCGGGCCGTCCCGCGGATATGCTCATCGGCGGGCCTCAGCTGCCCGGGCCTTCGTGTCGCCCAGCGGGCAGCGCGGTCCCTGAAGGCGGGCTCACATGGGGAAGCCGCTCATACTCACGGTCGATGATGACCCGCTCGTGTCGGCTGCGATCACCAGGGATCTGTCACGGCAGTATGGGGCCGACTACCGCGTGATCAGCGCGCAGTCCGGACCGCAGGCCCTCGCTGTGCTGACGACGCTGGCGTTGCGCGGCGAGCAGGTGGCACTGATCGTCGCTGATCAGCGGATGCCGCGGATGACGGGCATCGAGATGCTCGCGCGGGCCGGCACGCATGCGCCGGACGCGAAGTTCCTGTTGTTGACCGCCTACGCCGACACCGACGTGGCGATCACGGCGATCAACGAGATCGGCCTGGACTACTACCTGCTCAAGCCATGGGATCCCCCCGAGGGCCGGCTGTACCCGGTGGTCGACGATCTGCTCGGCGATTGGCGACAGGCTCATCTGGACCACACGTCCGACGTCAAGGTCGTCGGACACCGCTGGTCAGACCGCAGCCACGAGCTCAAGATGTTCCTGGCGCGCAATCACGTGCCCTACCGGTGGTATGACGTCGAGCGCGACGCCGAGGGCACGCGACTGCATGACCTGGCTGGTGCGACACCCGCCGACCTGCCCCTCGTGCTGGTCCCGGACGGCGGCCCGCTCCGCGCCCCGTCCACGCTCGACGTCGCGGGCGCACTTGGCCTCCAGACCGACGCGCAGCAACCGCTGTACGACGTGTGCATCGTCGGCGGGGGCCCGGCGGGCCTGGCGGCCGGGGTGTACGCCGCCTCCGAGGGGTTGAGCACTGTGATCGTGGAACGGGAGGCGCCGGGGGGTCAGGCGGGCCAGAGCGCGGCGATCGAGAACTACCTGGGGTTCCCGAAGGGCCTGAGCGGGTCGGATCTGGCCCACCGCGCGCTGTCCCAGGTGTCGCGCTTCGGAGCGGAACTGGTCCTTGCCCGTGATGTCGTTGCCTTCGAGGCGCGGGGGCCGGTGCGCGCCGTGCGCTTCGATGGCTCCGGTGGATCGAGGCCCGCGCACTCGTCGTCTCGACGGGGGTGTCCTACCGACGGCTGGATGTCGCGGGACTCGACGAGCTCACCGGGCGGGGGGTCTACTACGGCGTCGACGCCAGCGAGGCGAGCCAGTGCCAGGGCGACGATGTCTACGTCGTCGGAGCCGCCAACTCCGCGGGCCAGGCGGCCCTCAACCTGGCCCGCTTCGCCAAGCGCGTGGTGCTGGTCGTCCGGGCCGCGACCCTCAGCGCCATGTCGCAGTACCTCGTGGCAAGGATCATGGACGCCCCGAACATCGAGGTGCGCCACCGCAGTGTCGTGGCGGCCGTCCATGGTGACGGCCATCTCGAGACGTTGACGCTGGCCGACCGCGACTCCGGGGCGACGGAGGACGTACCGGCCAGCTGGTTGTTCGTGTTCATCGGAGCAACCCCACGCACCGAATGGCTCGGCCCCGACGTGGCCCGCGACGACAGGGGGTTCATCATGACCGGTGCCGACCTGATGGCATCACCCCGTGCGCAGCGCTGGCCGCTCGGGCGGGAGCCGTTCGCGCTGGAGACGAGCGTGCCCGGCGTCTTCGCCGCGGGGGACGTGCGGCTCGACTCGATGAAGCGGGTCGCGTCCGCCGTGGGTGAGGGCGCGATGTCGGTCCACCTCATCCATCGCTACCTGGCGACCATCTGATGCGGGTCGACGAGCTCCGTGCCATCGGCCTGTTCGACGGGCTCACCGACGAGCAACTCGCCGACCTGCGTGACGGCGGCTCCAAGGTGGACATCGCTGTTGACGACGTGTTGTTCCGCGAGGGCGAGCAGGCGGACTTCTGGTGGGTGCTCGTGGAGGGCGCCCTCGACCTGTACCGTCACGTCGGCCGCGAGCACCTGCTGGTCGCACAGATGGACGTGCCGGGACGGTGGGCGGGCGGGTTCCGAGCCTGGGACGATCAGGGCGTCTACCTCGCGACCGGGCGCGTCGTGGCCGCCGGGTGGGTGCTGCGCGTCCCCGCAGGCGTGTTGCGTGAGCTGACCAGCTCCTGGTTCCCGTTCGGCGGTCACCTCATCGAGGGGTTGTATCGCACCGCGCGCTCCATCGAGGCAACCGCACGCCAACGCGGATCGCTGGTCACCCTCGGCACGCTGGCCGCCGGTCTCGCGCACGAGATCAACAACCCCGCCTCGGCCGCGAGCCGGGCGGCCGACGCGCTCGACACCGCCCACCACACACTGCTGTCATCGCTCGACCGGCTCGCGCAGGACAACATCTCAGCGGCCCAGTTCGCCGCCCTCGACGACCTGCGTCACGAGATCGAACCACTGGACGGCGACGATGTGGATCCGCTGTTCCGCGCTGACCTCGAGCAGGAGCTGACGGCGTGGCTCGTTCGGCACGGCGTCGAACGCGAGTGGACGATCGCGCCGCCGCTCGCCGCCGCCGGCGTCGACAGCGCCTGGTGTGAGCGCGCCGCACGCGTGCTGCAGGGGCCCAGCCTCGCGCCCGGCCTGGAGTGGGTGGCCAGCACGCTGTCCGCGGCCACGCTGCTCGCAGAGGTCCGGGAGTCGACCCGGCGCATCTCCGAGCTCGTCGCTGCAGTCAGGTCCTACTCCCAGATGGATCGCGCGTCGATGCAGCTGACCGACCTCAGGGACGGCCTCGACAGCACGTTGGTGATCCTGGGCCACAAGCTGCACGCCGTGACGATCGTCCGCGACTACGCCGATGTGCCACGGGTCGACGCGTATCCCGGGGAGCTCAATCAGGTGTGGACCAATCTCATCGACAACGCCGTCGACGCCATGGACGGCGTCGGTACCTTGCGGGTCGTGATCCGCGCCGCGGGCGACGACGTGATCGTCGAGATCGGTGACACCGGACCGGGCATGCCGTCCGACGTGGCCGCGCGCGCGTTTGAAGCGTTCTTCACGACCAAGGACGTCGGCGAGGGCACCGGCCTCGGCCTCGACATCGCACGACGCATCGTCGTCGAGCGCCACGGCGGCGCGATCAGCATCGACGCTGGTCCTGGCGGGACCGTGCTGAGGGTCCGGCTGCCCCTCCGTCGGCTCGACACGGAGGCTCACACTGACGTTCACCAGTCGTAGGACCGCACGAGCGGGGGATCGGACTCGCGGGCGGCAGGCTCGACGGCCGTGCTCACGCAGATGCATGACCCGTGGGCGACCTCCACGCACACGTGGAGGAGCGGCAGCCGACGACCTGATCCCGACTGCGTCACCGAAGGTGAACCTCGACCACCACCGAATCGGAGACGAATCGTGTCAGGTCGTCCACCCGCTGTCGCCCGTCGGCGTCGCGGGCGTAGCTCGCCGGGTACGTCTGGCCGGTCCGCCGCCCGGTCAACGTCAGTAGCGCCGTGCCGCGCCCGACCCAGCGCTGGAGACCGGGTGTGTGCAGCAGGCGGTCATCAGGCGGTTCAGCCACGGTGGTGAGGTCGATCGCGCCTGCTGGCCATCAGTGGTCCGGGCCACCACGGTCGACGGCCACTCGCAGAACGGTGCGAGCAGCGGGACACCCGCACCTGTCGCCGTGGTGTCGACGGACAACTCGGCGCGCGAGGGCGCGCCATGCTCGACAACCCGGCGTCCAGCCATCACGATCAGGCTGCGGGAGGAAGGGAGGTGCTCAGCGATCGCATCGAACCCGGCGGGTGAGGCAGCAGGTGGCATCTCGGCGCCCGCGGGCCGACTGCTGGAGCGAGGGCCGCAGCTCGCCGCGTTGGGCAACGCTGTCGCGGCGGTGACGGCGGGCGACGGCGGACAGCTGGTGCTCATCGGTGGTGAGGCGGGTGCCGGCAAGTCCGCCCTGACCCGTCACTTCTGCGCCGGGCAGGTCCGCGCGACGCGGATCCTGTGGGGTGCGTGCGATCCGCTGTTCACCCCCCGCGCGCTGGGTCCGCTCCTACCGATCGCGGAGACGACGGCTGGCGCGCTGGCCGAGCTCGTGACCAGGGGCGCCCGCCCGTACGAGGTGGTGAGCGCGCTCGTCGAGGAGCTCGACGGCGTCCGGCCGACCGTGCTGGTGATCGAGGACGTCCACTGGGCCGACCAGGCGACCCTCGACGTCGTGCGCCTGCTGGCACGCCGTGTGGCCACGACCCGGGCGCTGGTGGTCGTGACCTACCGCGACGACGAGCTGGGGCGGTGGCATCCGCTTCGTCTCGTCCTGGGCGAGATCGCAACGGGTCCGGCCGTCCGGCGGCTGCACCTGGCTCCGCTGTCGCGTGACGCTGTCGCGGAGCTCGCCGCCGATCGGCCTGGCCACCTCGACGTCGACGTGCTCCACCACCACACGGGTGGCAATCCGTTCTTCGTCACGGAGGCACTCGCCACAGACACGTCCGGCGTCCCGGCGACGGTCCGCGACGCGGTGCTCGCCCGTGCGGCCCGCCTGGAACCCGCGGCGAGGCAGGTGCTCGACGCGGTGGCAGTGGTCCCGGCCGAGGCCGAGCTGTGGCTGGTGGAGCGGATGGTGGACCGCGATGACATCGCCCCGCTCGACGACTGTGTGAGCTCGGGGATCCTGGTCGCAACGGCCGGTGGCGTGGCCTTCCGCCACGAGCTCGGGCGGCTCGCCGTCGAGGAATCGCTGCTGCCCGACCAGCGACGGCGGCTGCACCGCGCCGCGTTGCGGGCGCTGGCCGAGCCCACAGCGGGCAGGCCGGATCCTGCGCGGCTCGCCCACCACGCCGAGGCCGCCCACGACGCATCGGCGGTCCTGGCACACGCCCCCGTGGCGGCCGCGCGCGCCGCAGCGGTCGGCGCCCATCGCGAGGCGGCCGCGCACCATGCCCGCGCGTTGCGCTTCGCCGACGGCCAGCCGGCGGAGGTCGTCGCTGACCTGCACGAACGTCGCGCCCACGAGTGCTACCTCATCGGCCAGTTCGAGGACGCGATCGCGGCCCAGGAGGGCGCACTCGCGTCGCTGCAGGCGATGGACGACCCTCGTCGTGAGGGCGAGGCACGCAGCCGTCTCGCGCGGTACCGGTTCTATCGGGGCGACGTGCCCCGGGCGAGGCAACAGGTCCGGGCCGCCGTCGCCCTGCTCGAACAGCTCCCGCCCTCGCCCGAGCTCGCCTGGGCGTACAGCAGCGTGGCGATGATCGCCGAGGACCTCGGCACGGTCGAGGACTATGGCCGCCGCGCGGCCGAGCTCGCCGCACGGTTCGACGCGCTCGAGGTCCGGTCACACGCCCTGACCAACGTCGGCTTCCACGAACTGCTGCACGGTCGCGCGGACGGCCGGGGCATGCTCGACCGGGCCCTGGAAATCGCCGTGGCGTCGCGGTCCGACGAAGCCGTCGTGCGGGTGTACAGCCTGCTGCTGATGGCTCTGGTCCGTATGCGGGCGTACGACGCGGCGGCGCAGGTCCTGCCGGACGCCCTCGAGTTCAGCACCGAGCGGGACCTGGCCAGCCACCGGGTGATCCACCTGTCGCACGCGGCGATGCTCGAGCTGGACCGGGGCCGCTGGGATGCGGCGTTGGCCGCGGCACAGAGCGCACTGCGGGAGCGGACCAGGCCGTACGGAGTCTTCGCGCTGCCGGTCATCGCACTGGTGCGCGGCCGTCGGGGGGAGCCGGACGCATGGGAGCCTCTCGACGTGGCCTCGCGGCTCGCGCCCGCCGAGGAGCTGCTGCGGTCCGCGCCGGTGGCGGCAGCCAGGGCCGAGATCGCGTGGCTCGAGGGTCGCCACGATGCCGTCGTCGACGCCACCGAGGACGTGATGCACATGGCGCTGGACGCGGAGGCGCCGTGGGCCTACGGACCGTTGGTGTACTGGCGGTGGCGGGTCGGGTTGCACGAGTCGCTGCCGGGCGCCGTTGCCGAGCCGTACCGCGCGCAGATCCACGGCGATTGGCGACGGGCGGCCGAGCTGTGGGACGCGCTCGGCTGTCCCTACGAGGCGGCGCTCGCGCGGGCCGACGCCGACGAGCCCGCGCCGCTGCGTGCCGCGCTCGACGTGTTGCAGCGGCTCGGGGCGAAGCCGGCCTCCGAGCTGGTCGCCCGTCGTCTCCGGGAGTTGGGTGTGCGTGGCCTGCCACGCGGCCCGCGGCCGACCACACGTCAGAACCCGGAAACCTCACGACCCGCCAGGTCGAGGTGCTGGCACTGCTGTGCGGCGGCCTGCACAACCGGGAGATCGCCGAACGGCTCTACCTGTCCCCCCGCACCGTCGACCACCACGTGTCGGCGATCCTGCGCAAGTTGGACGTGCGCACACGAACCGAGGCCGCCGCCGAAGCTGCCCGCCTCGGGATCGCCGAACCCGATGATGGGCAGGGTTCCGGGTCGCCAGATTAGGTGGGCGTCGCCCTCAGCATGGGCAGTTCCGCGGGTTCGCCATCGGTCATGCGTCCGTAGCGTCGATCACACGCACTGGCGACCGAGGAGCGGACATGCGGACGGCGACGCAGCACGGAGATCGGGCCGCGGTGACGGCGCTGGTGGTCGGCGGCATCCTGGCCGGCGGCAATCCCGTCGGTGTGCGGTTCACGGTCCTGGAGCTCGACGCCCTGTGGGGCGCTGCGCTGCGTTTCGCGCTCGCGTCATTGCTGCTGGCGGGGATGATGGCCGTGCTGCGCCTCAGCTCAGGCTGCCGCCCGGCGTCGCGCTCAGGGGGGTGGCGCTGTACGGGCTGTTGAACTTCGGCGGCGCGTTCGCGGCGGCGTACTACGCGCTGTCGCACATCCAGGCCGGGCTCGCGTCGACACTGATCGCGCTGGTGCCACTGGCAACGCTCTTGCTGGCGGTCGTCCAGCGCAGGGAGCACCTGCGGGTGACGGCCGTGGTCGGTGGCGTCCTGGCGCTGGCGGGTGTGGCGCTGGTGTCGAAAGTGTCTCTGGCAGGTGCGGCGCCGCCCCTTGCGGTGCTGGCAGCCGTCGCCGGCGTCGTCTGCATGGGGCAGGCGGCGATCGTGGCGCGCGGACTTGCGCAGCGGCACGATCTGCATCCCGTTGTCCTGAACGCGGTCGGCATGGCCGTCGGGGCCGTGGTGCTGCTCGCCGGCGCGCTCGTCGCGGGCGACCACATCGTGCTGCCACGGCAGCCGGCGACGTGGTGGGCGATCGGCTACGTGGTGCTCGGTGGCTCGATCGGCGTGTTCATGCTCTACCTGGTCGTCCTGCGCCACTGGGAGGCGTCACGCGCGGCCTACCTGACGATGCTGATGCCGCCAGTGGCGGTGGCGTTGTCGTCCTGGCTCGACCACGAGCCGATCACCACGGGCCTGGTGTTCGGTGGCGGCCTGATCCTCGCCGGCGTCTACGTCGGCGCGATGCGACCCCGGTCGGCCTCCCCCACGGCCGACACCTCGCCGCAGCGCGCGGTCGCCAGGTACGCGGGCCGAGCGTGACCGCGGCCGATCCGCCATGGTCGGCACCTCCCATGACCGGGTACCCGGCCCGAGGCCCATCCTCGGACGGCCAAGTCCCGCACACTCATGCGGGGGTGCCGACCGGTCAACACCCCGCGTCACCCGGAGCTCAACCAGCGGCGAGGATGCTCGGTTCGCCGAGTGGCGACGTGCGACATCACGAGTCGCGTCACACACTCAAGCGGCGCCGGGTTCAGCGACGCGACCGTAGGCGAGGTGCTCGACGCGCCGGTCGACGGCCTGTACGTCGCGATCACTCGCGATCCACTCAGGCAAGGTCGCGGCGCACCGCCACTCGACAGGTCTTGTGGTCCGCCTGTGACCGTCTATCGTCGCGCGTGTGAGCGACTGCGACGTGTGGCACTCCCGTCCGGCACCGGGCT
>DASUUK010000056.1 GCA_036374135.1 Euzebyales bacterium | reverse complement strand
TCGGCGACCTCGTGATCGACGTCGACGCCCGCATGGTCCACGTCGATCACGCGCCCGTCGAGGTGACCCGCACAGAGTTCGATCTGCTCGACGCACTGTCCGAACGCCCCCGCATGGTGTGGTCCCGTGGCAAGCTGCTCGAACGCATCCGGGGATCCGCCGAGTACCGTGACGAGCACGTGATCGACGTACACATCGGCAACCTGCGGCGCAAGCTGGACGACCCCGACGCGATCGAGACGGTGCGCGGCGTCGGGTACCGCATGGGCGCCCGACCATGACACGACAACCCGCGTCCGGATTGACGCGGCGGCTGCTCGCCGCGCACGCCGTGGTGATCGCCGTGGGCGCCACGACCCTGGCCGCCGTAGCGGTGCTGGCCGGCCCGAGCCTGTTCCGCAGCCACGTCCGCGCAGCGCTCGGACCGCTGTCGGACAGCGCCGCGGCGCATCTGGACGAGGCGTTCGCTCGCGCGCTGCTGCTGTCGTTGGGCGTGGCCGTGCTCACGGCAGCGGTCACGGCGTTGACGGTCAGCTGGGTCGTCGCGCGGCGCATCGCCCGACCGGTCAGCCGGCTGGCCGACAGCGCCGGCCGCGTCGCCGCCGGCGACTACCACACGCGGGTGCCGGTGCCGTCCCCCGACGACGAGCTCGCACACGTCACCCGCAGCTTCAACCGCATGGCCACCGTGCTCGAGGACAGCGAGACCACCCGCCGCCGGCTGCTGGCCGACCTCGCGCACGAGCTGCGCACGCCACTGGCGACCCTGGAGGGCTACGTCGAGGGGCTCGACGACGGCGTGGTGGCCGCCGAACCCGCGACCTGGCGGACCCTGGCCGACGCGCTGGCGCGTCTGCGCCGGCTGGTCGACGACCTCGGCGTGGTATCCCGCGCGGAGCAACACCCGCCCGACCTCGAACTGCAACAGGTCGGGCCAGGCGAGCTCGTCCATCAGGCGGTGGCCGCGGCGCAGCCGCTGGCGCAGCGACGCGGCGTGCGACTCCACGCCGATGTCACCGGCCGGACGGCGGCCGTGCTGGTCGACGTCGACCGCATGGGCGAGGCGCTGCACAACCTGCTCGACAACGCCGTCCGCCACACCGGACACGGTGGCGACGTCACGGTCACGACCGACGTCGATGGTGGGTGGGTCGAGCTCGTGGTGGCCGACGACGGCGAGGGCATCGACGCCGCCGACCTGCCACACGTGTTCGAACGGTTCTACCGGGCCGACGCGGCCCGCGGTGACCACCACGGCGGCAGCGGCATCGGGCTGACGATCGTCGACGCGATCGTGCGTGCCCACGGCGGCAGCGTGCACGCCGACAGCCGCGGCCGGGGCACGGGCGCCCGGTTCACGATCCGCCTGCCCACCGCCCGGGCGGGACGCGGTTTGATCGGATCTTGATCGTCCACACGGCCGACACTTGACCCGACCCGCCGACACTTGACGCATCGTCCCAAGGAAGGTGGCTGTCGTGATGTTCTTCGGTTGGCTGTGGCCACTGCTCATCGTCGCTGCGATCGTCGCCATCGTGCTCGCCATCCGCGACCGAGGCGGCAGTGACGAGGATCACCGTGGCGCTGAACAGGCGCTCGCCCGCCGCTACGCAGCAGGTGAGATCGACGAGGAGGAGTACCGCCAACGCGCCGCCACCCTCACCGACACGCGCCCGCGCGGGAACCGCCAGTCGTGGTGGCCGCTGGCGATCGCCGTGGGAGCGATCGTTCTGCTGATTGTCGCGTTGCTGTGGGGTGGCATGGGCTCGGGCTGGATGTGGAACAGCATGGGCCGCCACATGGGCTGGACGGGATCCGCGTCGGCGCAGACCGGCGACGCGACCCGGCCCTACGCCGACGCGACCGTCGTCGACGTGACCGCGACCGACCTGGCCTTCGATCCCAGCGCGATCGCCGTCGACGCCGACCAACCCGTGAACCTCCGCCTCGTCAACCGCGGGCAGGTCTTTCACGACCTGACCATCCCCGACCTCGACGTGACGCTCGCGGCCGAGCCCGGCGAGACCGTCACCGCGGGCATCACCGTCGACACCCCCGGCACGTACGAGTTCCTGTGCACCGTGCCGGGTCACGCCGACGCCGGCCTGCGCGGCACGCTCACCGTGAGCTGAGCTCGACCCGGATGCACGGCTTCGCCTTCGTCGTGCAGCGCGCCGCACCGACGACGGTGGTTACGGCCCGGCGGCTTCGGAGGCGGAGGCGTTGTCCGGCATAGGTCGGAGGACGCGCTTGTCGTACTTCAGCGTCTCCATGAGCTCGTCGAAGATCTCCTCCCCGCGGCCATCGCGGACAGCCTGGGCGACGTGGGTCTCGAGGTGATGGCGGAACACCTCCCGGCTGGTGCCCTCGAGCATGCCCTGGACGGCGGCGAGCTGTTTCATGATGTCGGGGCACCAGGCGTCGGCATCGACCATGCGGATGATCCCGTCGAGGTGGCCGCGCGCGGTCCTGAGGCGGTTGTTGACGGTGCGGTGGTAGTCGTCCATCGCCGCATGATAACCGGTCCCCATCCCCAGTGGGGTGGAGAGCCCGGCGCATGATGGCCGGGTGACGCTAGCGGTCTGCAAGTGGGATCGTGCCCGCTGCGCGCATGCCGTCGAGGACCCGCGAGATGGCGGTGGTCAACGCGGTGGTGCGCCACTGGTCGGGGTCGTGCGCGGCGACGGTGCTCCAGGCGTGGTCGAGGCGCTCGAGGACCCTGTCGCGTTCGTCGGCCTCCGGCCATGCCAGGCGTTGGTGGTTCTGGACCCATTCGAAGTATGAGGAGATGACCCCGCCGGCGTTGGCGAGCAGGTCGGGCACGACTGCGATGCCGGCGGCGTGCAGGATCGCTTCGGCCTGGGGGGTGCTGGGTCCGTTGGCGCCTTCGACGACCAACCGGGCGGTGACCCGTGGCGCGATGTCTGCGGTGAGGGTGCCGTCGATGGCGGCGGGGATCGCGATGTCGCAGGGGGTCTCGAGCACGCTGCCGTCGATGGCGTCGCCGTTCGCGTATGCGGCGAGGGGGCGGCCCTGTGTGGTCCACGCGACCAGCGCAGGCAGGTCGAGTCCGCGTGCGGCGTGAACGCCGCCACTCACGTCGGCGACGGCGACGATGGTGGCGCCGCGGTCGGCGAGTTCGGTGGCGGCCCAGCGACCCACCGATCCGAATCCTTCGACGGCCACCGTCGCATGGTCGATGCGACCACCCGCGTGCTGGTACGCGAGGGCGGCGAGGTGGGCGACGCCCACACCGGTCGCTTTCGGTCGGAACCGGCTGCCGCCGAGGATCTCGGGTTTTCCGGTGACCAGACACGGGTCGCCGTGACCGGCGTCGGCGGCGGCGTGCAGCATCCAGCCCATCACGTCGGCGTTGGTGCCGACATCAGGCGCGACCACGTCGGTGTCGGGTCCGATCACCGGCAGCATCCCGACCGTGTACGCGCCCGTGAGGCGTCGCAACTCGGCCGGCGAGAACCGCTCGGGGTCGCAGGGGATGCCGCCTTTGGCGCCGCCGAACGGCAGACCCACCAGCGCGGTCTTCCACGTCATCAACCGCGCCAGCGCGGTCACGTCGCTGGCCGTCACCGACGGGTGGTAACGGACGCCACCCTTGGCGGGACCTAGCGCGTGGGAGTGCTGAACCCGGTAGCCGGTGTAGATCTCCAGCGCGCCGTCGTCGCGTTCGAGGGGGACCTCGATCTCGATCGAACGGGCGGCGCAGTGCAGCGCACACATCACCGCTCGGTTGAGTCCCAACCGCGTAGCTGCCTCCTGGAACCGTGCGGCCTCCCAGTCGAGCAGCCGACCGCCCGTCGCCGGAGCCGGAGCCTCGCCATGATGATGCAGCGAGTTCACGCAGCGCTCGCGGTGGACGCCGCCCACCGCGTCAGCGTGAGCCTGTGCCATGGGTTCGCCGATCTTCGTCGGTCGCCTCGCGTGACGCGGCCGAAGGCTCGTGACCGTCGTGGGCTCCGGTCGCGTCGTGGCCGGCGGGCGGTCGGGGGTGCCGCGGGCTTCGGAGGAGCCGGGGGTGCCAGCGGCGCAGCCGGTTGGCGTTGCCGACGACCGACAGTGAGCTGGACGCCATCGCGGCGGCGGCGATCATCGGCGACAGCAGCCGGCCGGTCACCGGGTACAGCAGCCCGGCCGCGATGGGGATGCCGATCGCGTTGTACACGAAGGCCAGGAACAGGTTCTGGCGGATGTTGCGCATCGTCGCGCGCGACAGCTCGATCGCGGTCACGAGCCCGCCGATCAGGTCGCTGATCAGGGTGATGTCGGCGGCCTCGATGGCCACGTCGGTACCCGAGCCGATGGCGATGCCGACGTCGGCCTGGGCCAACGCAGGTGCGTCGTTGATGCCGTCGCCGACCATCCCGACCACGCGACCGTCTCCCTGAAGGCGATGGACCTCTCGGGCCTTGTCCTGCGGCAGAACCTCGGCCAGCACGCGGGTGATGCCGACCTGGCTGGCGATCGCGGCGGCGGTGTGCCGGTTGTCGCCAGTGATCATCACCGGCTTGACGCTGAGGCGCTGCAACGCGGCGACGGCAGCCACCGCGTCGTTCTTGATGGTATCGGCCACCGCGACCAGGCCGGCGGGGCGGCCGTCGACGGCGGCGTACATCGGGGTCTTGCCGGCCTCGGCCAGCCCCGCGGCCACCCGGTCGAGCGGGTTGGTGTCGACCCCGGCATCGGTGAGCAGGCCGCGGTTGCCGCACAGGACGTCGTGATCGTCGACGGTGGCGCGGATGCCCCTGCCGGTGACCGAGTCGAACCCGTCCGGCTCGGTCAGGGCCAGGTCACTGGCGTGGGCGCCGCGCACGATCGCCGCGCCCAGTGGATGCTCGGAGACGGCCTCGGCAGAGGCGACAAGCCGCAACAGCTCGCTGTCGGCCAGGCGGTCGTCGACGGTCACGACGTCCGTCAGCTCGGGTGTGCCCTTGGTAATCGTGCCGGTCTTGTCCAGCACGATGGTCCGAAGCTTGTGTGCGGTCTCGAGCGCCTCGGCGGAGCGGATCAGGATCCCCTGCTCGGCGCCCTTGCCGGTGCCGACCATGATCGACAACGGCGTGGCCAGCCCCAGCGCGCAGGGGCAGGCGATGATGAGCACCGACACCGCCGCCACGAGCGCCAGGGTCAGCGCAGGCTGCGGTCCGACGACGAACCACACGACGAAGGTGGTGATCGCGATGAACACCACCGCCGGGACGAAGTAGCTGGACACCATGTCGGCCAGCCGCTGGATCGGCGCCTTGGACGCCTGCGCCTGCCGGACGAGCGTGATGATCTGTGACAGCATCGTGTCGCGACCGACGGCGGTCGCGCGCAACCGGAACGCGCCGGTCTGGTTGATGGTCGCGCCGATCACCGTGTCGCCGACGGTCTTCTCGACGGGGATGGACTCGCCGGTGACCATCGACTCGTCCAATGTCGACGCCCCCGAACTGATCTGGCCGTCGACGGGGACCTTCTCGCCGGGCCGGACGATCACGATGTCCCCGGCGACGACATCGGCGACATCGATCTCGGCCTCGGTGTCGTCGCGCACCACACGGGCCGTCCTGGCCTGCAGACCGAGCAGCCTGCGGATCGCTTCGCCGGTGCCCGCCCTGGCGCGCACCTCCAGCAGCCGGCCGAGCAGGATCAGCGTGATGATCACGCCGACCGCCTCGTAGTACACCGCGCGCACGTCGGTGGGCACGAGGCCCGGCGCGACCGTGACGACCAGGCTGTAGCCGAACGCGGCGGTGGTGCCCAGCGTGATCAGCGAATTCATGTCCGCCGAGCGGTGCCGCAGCGCCAGCCACCCGGTGCGGTGGATCGGCCAGCCCGTGTAGCACATCACCGGGGCGATCAGGGCGAGTTGCACCCAGCGGTTCAGCAGCACTTCCGGCACCCAGGTCGCGCCGAACAGGTCGGTGGCCATCACCGCGACCACGACCGGTGTCGACAGGATCGCGCCGATCAGCACGCGCCACGACAGGTCGTGGATCTCGGCCCGCCGGGCGGCCGCCTCCGGGTCCTCGTCGGGCGACGCGCGACCCAGCACGAACTCCACCTGCCCGGCACGAGTGCTGAGATCCGTCGGAGGGATGGAATCGACCGCGTCGGTCGTACCGTCGCTGTCCGGTGCCAACACGCCGTCACCGGCCGGCTCGACGATCAACCGTCCGTGGATCATGTTCATCCCGCACGCGAACCCGTGCTCGCCAACCTCGGTCGGCGTCAGCTCAACCGTGGCCGAGCCGAACGCCGGCAGATCCGCCGACACCTGGAAGTCAGGGAGGACCACCTTCGACGTGCACTCCCCCGCCTCCTGTCGGTCGAACGTCAACCGCACCGGGACGCCCTGCCGCACCCGGATCGCGTCGGGCGAGTAGCCTCCCCTGACCGTGACGGTCACCTCCTGCACACCGGCCCGCAGCTCCGCCTGGCCCGCCCGCTTCGGGCCGAAGAAGTACCAGGCCAGCCCGCCGATCGCCGCCGCACCGGCCACGATCACCAACCACTCTGCGCCCGTCACCGTCGCTCCGATCCTGCGGGCCATCCCAGGGAGGGTATCCCACCCCAGGTGGGCGGGCTATGGGTTTCGCGGTGAGGCACGTGGTCTGTCTCACCTCAGGTCCTTGGCGCCGCCAGCCGGTGGAACACCACGGCCGCGACAGCGGTGACGCCGACCAGCCACGCGACAGCGAGCAACGCCCCGGTGGTCTCGTCGAAGCCAGCGGTGAACGCCCCGTCGACCAGCACGCGGACGGCGCCGTACGCGGGCATCGCGGCGGCCCATGATGGCGGCGCGGCGTCGAACATGATGTTCTGCGCCAGCCCGACATCCAGGAACGGCAGCAGGAACATCAGGTACAGCCCACCGAGCCGGCCGACAAGCGGGCCGACCACCACACCGATCATGGCGTAGGTCAGTGCGACGGCGACGGTGGCCACCCCGAAGGTCGCCCACACGTCCGGCTCGAAGCTGGCGGCGGTCACTGTCAGCGAGACGCCACTGACGAGGAGTGCGGCCAGCGCGATCACGCCGAGGCGGGCCGTGAGCACCTCCCGGGGCCGGAACCCGGCGATCACCAGCCGGCGGTCAGCTTCGGCCGATCCGAGCACGACGAACAGGCCGGCCAGCCCGGCCAGGAATGCCACCGTGATGGCGACCATGAGCGCGCCGTGTACGTCGGTCATCGGCAGGATCGTGATGGCGCGGCGGCCGTCCTCGGCGAGCTCCACCGGCGCGGGGTCGTCCGGGGTGACCGCGACCGACACCGTGATGAAGTACAGCGGCAGCCCCACCAGCAACACCCACAACGCGACGTTGCGCCGGTACTCGCGCCACGCGTAGCGCAGCCCGGCGCGCAGCCGGACACCGCTCGAGCTCGCGCGGCGCGCGCCCCGGGTGGTGGCTGGCCGGGTCGTGGCCAGCAGTGCAACGAACGCCACGAGCAGCCCAGCGACGGTCCAGACCAGCGCTGCGCCGAGGTCACCCAGCGGACCCGCATGCTCGGTGGCGGCGTCGAGCATCACCAGCGTCGGGAAGTGGGTTGGAAACCCGCGGATGAGCAGCGACTCGGTGCGACCCATCGCCGGTCCGAGGAACACGTCGAACATCCACACGAAGATGATCACCAGCGACCCATTGACCTCCGAACGCACCAACGCACCGACCACGGCACCGATCCCCAGGTAGATCACGGCGAACATGGCGGTCGCTCCGACGGCGCGCGGCACATCGGCCACGTCGGTCCGGACGGCCAGCGCGACCAGCGCCCCGACGGCCGCCACGGCCGCCAGCAGCAGCGACGACGCCAACCGGGCGACCACGACCCGCGATGTGATCGAGCCGGCCGCGGCCAGCCGCCGGTCGGGCTCCCGCGATCCGCTGACGTGGAAGAACCCGGCGACGCCGGCCAGGAACGCCGCCGCCCACCCCGCGGTCGCGGCCTCGAGCTGGCCGAGACCGGCCTCGCCGCCGAGGATGCGCGCGAAGTCGGCCAACGCGCCCGCCGACAGCGCCACGAACACCACCGGCACGACCGCCAACAGCACCAGGTTCAGTGGGCGGCGGGCGTACTCGGTCAGGTATCGCCAGGTCAGCAGGCCGGTCATCGCGCCACCGTCCTTCCGTCGACCAGGTCGTAGATCCGGTCGAACCGCCCGGCGTCGGTGATGAAGTGGCTGATGATCAACAGTCCCCGACCGGCGTCACGGCGCGTCCGCGTCAGCTCCCAGAACCGCTGGTAGGTGTCCCAGTCGAACCCGGCGTACGGCTCGTCGAGCAGCAACAGCTCCGGGTCGGGCAGCAACGCCAGGCCCAGGTTCAACTTGGCGCGGGTCCCACCCGACAGCTCCTCCACCCGCGCGCCGCGCCAGCCGGCGAACCCCAATGTCTCGTAGACCGCGTCACGCGAGCGAACGATGTCGGCCTCGGACAGCCCGTAGGCGCGGCCGAACAGCTCGAAGTGCTCATCACACGTCAACCGCTCGTACAGCACCGGCTCCTGCGGGCAGTAGCCCAGCCGGCCGGCCAGCGAGACGGTGCCGGCGTCACGGTCCAGCGCGCCGACGAGGATCTTCATCAACGTCGACTTGCCAGACCCGTTCTCGCCGACCAAACCGACGACCTCGCCCGGCCACAGCCGCAGCGCAGCGCCGCGCAGCACCCGCTTGACGCGCCGACGTGGCCACCACCCCGTCCGGTAGGTCTTGGCCACACCGTCCGCCGTCAACAGCGGCGAACGTCGACGCGCGTCGGCGGTCGCATGCGACGTCGGATGAACGTTCACGGCCATGATCGGCACACCTCGCAATTCCAACGCTGGTGCACTCAGTATCCACCCCACCGGGGGTGGGATCAACGTCAAAGGTCCCGACATGTGCGGGCCAACGACCCGTACCGATCGCCGGTACGCGATCGATCGCGGATCCCGTGTCACGACGGGCGCCCGAGAGCCGACCGTGACCGCTCGGTGCTTCGCACCCGATGTCCGCCAACCGGCCGACCAGTCACCGACCGGCGCAGCCGCCCCGCGCCGGCACCCAGCGGGTCACCGCTGAAGGGCGTGCCAGGACCCTGCTGGTCGCTGCCCGTCCCAGGCCGTGGTTCAGACTGCCTCGCGCCGCTGCGACGCGAGTCGTGTCAGTCGTCGCAGACGAGTTCGCCCTCCCATGCCTCGCGGCCCTCGCTGATCGCGAAGCCCGCGATGACGAAACCGGCGACGGCGTCGATCCACGTCCACCCGAGCACGGCGAAGGCCACCAGACC
>DASUUK010000055.1 GCA_036374135.1 Euzebyales bacterium | reverse complement strand
CGCCTGCGACGTCATCCCACCGCCGCGGATCACCCACCTCGGCTGACCCATCCGCGGGCGTGGGCACACGCCCCACCCCGCCCGACAACGGCGTGCTCGCAGGTCACACCCACATCCGAGCCATCCGCTTGTCCACAGGCTGCGGAACTAGCTAGCCCGGCTTTCCGGGCTATGGCTTCCGGTCGCTGACGACGGTCGGGCTGGCAAGGCTCGCGTGGGGGGCTGACCTGCGCGTTCGTGGTGGTAGATGCTTGTCTTGTCACGTCTGTTGTTGTATTACCCATATATGCCTTCGATCGTGGGGAAGCGGCGCGGCAAGCAGACGTACTACTACTTGGTCGAGTCCGCGCGGGTGGACGGCAAACCGCGCATCGTCGACCAGCAGTACCTGGGCAGCGCTGAGGAGGTCGTGGCGCGTCTGGAGGGCGGCGGGGCAGGCGAACCGGACCGCACGCGGCACAAGGCGTTCGGTGATGTCGCGGCGGTCTGGGAGATGATCGACCGGCTGGGAGTGGTCGGAATCGTCGATGACGTCGTCGGCGCCCGCCGCGCCGACGCGGCCGCGTCGGTCGGTACGTATCTGGCGTTGGCGACCCTGAACCGGGTGGTGGCGCCGTGCTCGAAGCTGGCATTCGGCGACTGGTGGGCCACGACCGTGGGCCCGCGGCTGCTGCCCGGGCTGCCAACGGCAGCGACCGACCACCGCCGGTTCTGGGACGCGATGGACGCCGTGTCACCGGTGGATCTGGTGCAGATCGGCCGGCGGATCACCGCCCGCGCCGTGGAGGTGTTCGGGTTGGAGATGTCGGGGCTGGTGTTGGATATGACCAACTTCGCGACGTTCATCGACTCGGCCAACACCCGCGCGCCGATCGCCCAGCGCGGCAAGGCCAAACAGCACCGCGTCGACCTGCGCCTGGTCGGGTTGGCGTTGGTCGTCACCCGCGACGGCGGCGTGCCGATCCTGTGGCACCCCTATGCCGGCGACCGTCCCGATGTCACCCAGTTCTCCGGTGTGCTCGACGAGCTCGTCGGCCGCTGGCGAGCGCTCGGCGGCGACCCCGACGAGTTGACCGTGGTCTACGACGCGGGACAGAACTCGACCGACAACCAGATCCACCTCGAAGGCACCGGGCTGGGGTTTGTCACCTCACTGCCGCCGTCGCACCACCCCGACCTGCTCGCCGTGCCCGCCGAACGTTTCAGCGTCGTCGACGACGACCGTTTCGACGGGCTGACCGCGTACGAGACCACCGCGGCCGCGTACGGGTTCTCCCACCGCACCGTGGTCACGCATTCGCCGGAGCTGCACGCCGCGCAGGTCCGCGGATTCGCACAGACCCAGGCCAAAGCGCGCCGGCAACTGTCCGAGCTCGCTGCCCGTCTCGCCCGCGGACGCACCCGCAAGACCACCGACGGCATCCAAGCCGAGATCGACGCCATCTTGCGGCCCCGCTGGCTGAGCCGCGTGATCGACACCGAGCTGACCGGCGACACCCCCGCGCAACGGCGGCTGACCTGGCGCACCGACCGCGACGCCCACGCTCGCCTCGAAGACGAGATCTTCGGCAAACGCATCCTGTTCACCAACCGCGACCACTGGCCACAACCCGAGGTCATCGCCGGCTACCGCTCCCAGTCCGACTGCGAAGACGGCTTCCGCCAACTCAAAGACCCCCACGTCGTGTCGTTCTCGCCGATGCACCACTGGACCGAGCACAAGATCGGCGTCCACGTCTTCACATGCGCGCTGGCGTTGCAGATCGCACACCTCATGCGCCGCCACGCCCGCCAGGCGGGACTCGACCTGTCCGTCCGTCGGCTGCTCGCCGCGCTGGGCGGCATCCAAGAAACCGTCCTGCTCTACCAAGGCGACCGCGGACGTCCCCGCGCGCGGCGCATGATCACCGACCTCAACGCCACCCAACGACGCCTCTACGACATCTTCGACCTCGACCGCTACGCACCCCGCCGCTGACCACATTGGGTAATACACCCCGCCCAGCACAAACCCGCCGTTGACCAGCACGAAGACCGATCAACGCACCGCCATCCAGGAAACTCGGGCTAGGAACCGAGGGGCGGCCGATCGGCCGCCCCTCGGCGCGGCACCTGCGATCATGGTCGCGTGCGTGACGACCTGACCGGCCTGGTGCTCGCGGGTGGCTCGAGCACCAGGATGGGCCGCGACAAGGCACTCCTCGACGT